>CAXTIY010000367.1:0-3601 GCA_964244215.1 uncultured bacterium | reverse complement strand
ATGACGCCGAAGCTAACGCCGTTCGCGATCGAGAAGGTTAGCGGCATGGCGATCATCGTCAGAAACGTCGAGATCGAAATCGCATAGTCTTCCCATGCGATGGATCGCAGGCTGTCGAGCATCAATGCGCCGACGATGATGAGTGCGGGCGTCGTAGCGGCTGCCGGTATGGCGCCGGCGAGCGGCCACAGCAACATCGCAAGGAGGAAGAGCACGGCAACGGCGACCGCCGTCAGGCCCGTGCGGCCGCCCTCTTCGATGCCGCTCGCGCTTTCGATGTAGGCGGTCGTCGTGCTCGTGCCGAGCAGCGCCCCGCACATCGCGGCTAAGCCGTCGCACGCGAACGTCCGCCGGGCGCGAGGTATGTTTCCCGCGGCGTCCATCACGCCGGCCTTACTCGCGAGCGCGACGAGCGTGCCCGTCGCATCGAAGAAGTCGACGAAGAAAAACGTGAAGACGACCGCCGCCACGCCGAGACTCAGTGCCGCATGTAGGTCGAGCGCGCCGATTAACCCCTCCGGATAAATCGGCAGCGCCACGATTCCGTTGTGAAAGCCCGCGAACGGCACGAGCGTTTCGTGATCCCCCGGATACACCTTCGCATGCGTGACGATTCCGAGGAGCGTCGATGCAAGGACGCCGTAAAGAATCGCACCTTTCACCCGGCGCACGAGTAGCACGGCGGTGATGAGCAGACCGGCGATCGCAATTAAGCTCGGCGCTGCGAGCAGAGAACCGAGCGACACGAGGGTCGCCGGATTCGCAACGATGATTCCGGCGTTTTTAAGACCGATGAAGGCGAGGAACATGCCGATGCCCGCCGTCACGGCCAATTTTAAGTGACTCGGAATCGCGCGCACGATCGCCTGTCGCACGCCGAGTAGCGACAATATAACGAAGATCGAGCCCGATACGAATACGGCGCCGAGTGCCGTCTGCCACGGAATCTTGAGCCCGAGTACGACCGTGTATGCGAAGTACGCGTTGAGCCCCATGCCGGGAGCTTGCGCGAAGGGATAGCGCGCGACGATACCCATGAGTAAGCTGCCGATCGCGGCGGCGAGCGCGGTGACGACGAGCAGCTTCGCAAAGCCGTTGGGTAGAACGATCGCGCTGCCGAGCACTTGCGGGTTGACGAACAGGACGTACGACATGGTGAGAAACGTCGTCAAGCCGGCCTGCAGTTCGCGGCCGACGGTCGAATTCGAGGCGCTGATACCGAAGTAGCGATCGATCATACGGCACTACTTTAGCGCCTAAGCGGCGATCGCGCACCCGACGTTTAGCAATCGCCCGAGCCGGACGAAACGGATTTCGGCTAGAGGAGAAGCGGCCGATACGCTTCAGCCGTGTGCTTAACCAAGGGCGCATTTTCTGCCATAAAATCGAAAGGTCGCCGTATCCGAGAATCCAATCGTCCATGCAACAATTCTATGTCTTGTGGGACAGGGGTTCTTTTGCGTAATTTCGCTGCACTAGCCGCCGTACTCGCCATCGTTTCGATCTACTCGCCTGCATCGGCGGCAACGCCGGCCGCCGATTCGGCTGCGGGAGGCGCCACCGTCGTCGCGCAAGCCGCGACCGATACGGCAACGGTCAGCGGAACGGTTCACGATACGAGCGGTGCACCGATCGCAGGCGCGCGCATCACGCTTACGGGCGCGACGACGATGAGCGTGACGACTGCGGCCGACGGATCTTTTCTCATAAGCGTTCCACCGGGGACCTATCGCGTGGACGTGAGTAAGGGCGGGTTCCTGGCAACGTCTTTACAGCGCTATACCGTCACGACGGGAACGTCGACGCCCCTTTCCGTCAGCCTCAATCAAGCCGACCTTTCTTCGCTGCGCACGATCGGCCAAACGTCGGCCGCTTCGCGCGGAACCTCGGTGAACACGGGCGCGGCAACGACGAATTTTCTCCCGGCGCAGGCGTTCACCAATCTCGCGAATCCGCAGATCAACGATGTGCTACAGCGTCTTCCGGACGTAACGATCCAGCATATGGGCAGCCAGCCCGATACGTCGATCATCGTCGGCGGCGTACAACCGTACGAGACGCAGGTGCTGATCGACGGTCACCCGCTCGCGCTCGGACAGTACGGCGTTTGGACCAGCCAATATTATCCGTCGTATCTCGTGGGCGGCGTAGAAACGGAATCCGGGCCCGGTAACACGACTCCGTTCGCGAATCTCGCCGTGGGCGGAACGGTAAATCTACTCACGCCGTCCTTCACGCGCAATCAAACCGCCGATCTCACCTACGGCGTCGATAACTATTCGGCTCAGTACTCACACTTCACGACGAGCGGCGCCGCTGGCCCCTTGCAATACGTCGTCGCGCTCGGTGTCGACGGAACCAACGGTCCGTACGCAGGCACCACGAAGTGCATCGTCTCTCCCGACTTTGCCGGCTCGCTCGACAACAAAGCCGGCAACCGCGGGATAATTCAAGATTGTCAGGACGCTACCGGCTCGTTTTTTAATAAAGGCGAATCCCTCAAGCTACGCTACAACTTTTCGAATGCGACGTCGTTCGATGCGAGCTTCGTCGGCGCGTGGGGCGGTTATAATCCGCAGGGAACGGCTTGGGGGACGTCTCTCGGCCAGACGAAGATCGAACAGTGTTTGACCACGAGCCCGCTCAAATGCACGAGCGCGAAATATTCGGGGCTCACCGGATCCACGATCGATGGTTTCGGCTGGTACACCGGCTCCTCGGTCTATAACAATCAAACGCTTTTCGACGGACAGTTTCGCACGACGTTCGCGAATAACACGCTCCTGATTCGGCCGTACGTCGGAAATATCGAACCCGAAATTATTCTCGGCTCGGGCCAAACGTCGAATCCCGCGTTCTACGGTCCGGCTCCCGGCTCTGCGAACTACGGGCCTCCAAGCTTTGCGAACGGCGCAACGATTCCGGCGACGTTCAACGCCGCGGCCGACGGGAACGCCTTCGAAAAAGAATGCGCGAACAATTACGACAACGTGGGCAACCAGTTCGGGAAGTCCGTCATCATCAAGGGCCAACAAGAATGCTTCGGCGGCGCTTACACGACGTTCGAACAAGACAAGTTGTACGGTACGACGATCTCACTCTTGCATCCGATCGGCACGGGCGTCATGAATCTGACGTACGATTTTCACGGCCAGAGCACGTTCGCGTACATCAATAATCCGCTCGGCGTTTCGGTACCGTTTTCGACCGACCGTTACTCGACGTTTTCGCTAACGGGCACGGCGCAAGTGGCCCACAACCTCAACATCGATGCCGGTTTGTACGACACGCTCTGGAAAGTGGTCGGCGTCAAACCGACCTCCACCACGGACGCGACGCTCATCGGCTTTAATCGCGCCGTCTCGCGCTTCGATCCGCACATCGCACTGGTCTACCATCCGGTGAGCAGCGTTTCTTATCGCGCGGCATGGGGCACCTCGGCCACCTTCCCGTTCGTCGGCCAGGTTAGTGGCCTCGCTACGTTTCAGACCCCCGCACAATCGCTCGGTCCGCCGTTCGCACAAGGCGGCACGCTTACTGAAAAGAATTCGGACCTCTCTCCGGAGGTGAGTACGGCCTACGATATCGGCATCGATAAACG
>CAXTIY010000366.1:0-3633 GCA_964244215.1 uncultured bacterium | reverse complement strand
GCGTTCGCGGCGACGTCGAAACGGCGCGCACCGCTTTCAATAGGGCGATCGCCGCCGCGAAGGCGAGCGGCGCGACGTCGCTTGCGGCACGGGCGCGTTCGGGTCTCGCCGAACTCGCATTTGCCGTCGGCGACGCGCAAGCCGCTATTGCAAATGCGGCGGTAGCACGTGAGGAGCTCTTGCACGGCTTCGGCCGCACGGTCGCCGTTGCCGACATCGCAATTCGTTTAGCAGCGTACGAACTCGCGCGGCGCAATCTCGAGGCGGCCCGCCGGTACGCCGCGGAAGCGATTGCGATTGCGATCGAATTCGAAATGCCGGCGCGGCTCGTCGCACCGGTCGAGCAGTTAGCCGTTATCGCCGAACACGCAGGCGATGCGCCGCAAGCCGCGCGTTTCTTCGGATTCGCCGACGGGCTGCGTCGCAGTCGCTCCGTGCCGCGCCTGTTGCGCGAAGTGCCCGGATACGACGAAGCGCGGGAACGGGCGGCACTAACGCTCGGCGAGGAAGAATTCGCTTCGCTCTTAGCGCGCGGCACGACGAGCCGCGAACGGCAGATCGGCGAAGAAGCGCGTTGCTTCGAACTAGCCGGCATCGAACCTTCGCACTCGAGCGGATAGCCGTTCGCGCGAAGCGGGCTTAGCTTCGCGAGGCGACGGCGGCGACCGGAAGGACGTGCCGGGCGCAGGGACCGCGGTCGTTGTGGCCCGGGACGTACGTGACGAACGCACCTTCGCGAAGTTCGTTGAAGTCGCCACCTTCGACGTCGGTCCAATGGAAGAACACGTCGGCTTGCGTCTCGCCATCGATGATGAAGCCCCAGCCGCTCTTTGCAAATTTAACGAAGCCCGTGCGAGCCAAGCCTGGATCGAGTGCCGATTCGAGGCGTTCTTCGCGAGCGCCGTCGTCGATCCGATCTTCGCTCGTATCGGCAAGGCGCTCGTCGTTGCTCGCGACGAGGGATACGGCGCGCCGCACGAAGAGCGCTTCGATGAGTTCGTCGTCGGCGTGTTCCGGATCGTCCATGACCTCGCTCATCAGAACGGGATAGGTGGCTTCATCGAGCAGGCTTTGCGACGTGCGCGTCTCTCGCTCTACGCCGTCGGAACCGACGTACTTGAAGTGCCATCCCAAGAGCAGTACGCGAGCTCCGAACGTCGCGAGCTTGCGAATTAACGGCAGATAGTCGGAATCGCCGGCGATTAAAACGACGACGCTATATTTCTTGAGAATGACGAGTTCGAAAGCTTCGAGCGCGAGCCAAACGTCGATGCCTTTCTCTCCGAAGCGCGTGAGCGGCGTGTAATGGGTCGTGATGCCGGCGCGCATCAGCACTTCATCGAACTGCCTTTCGGCAATGAGATTCGCATCGCGAGCGGCCTTGCGGCCACGAAAATAATGAGCGTCTACGATCTGGCAATATCGAACGTCCATGCCTTCTTGCGCGGCGATCTGATGGCGAACGAAGTCGTGCAAGCCGTAGAAATCGATGCGTGCGTGACGCGGATGCTGGTAGTTGTAGTAATTCGAAACGTGCGAAAAATAATTGCCGTCGTAAAACACGGCGATGCGAACCAGGCGGTTATCGGGTTCGATCATCGTTCTCTCCGGGTGCGAAAGCGGCGCACAACCATTCTGCCCCTCCAACAATTGCGCTTCGTCGCGTGGCTTAGGAATACTGCGATACCGCTTAAGTTACTGGTGAGAATCGTTCTGCGAAAGCTTCGTAAACTAGAGAACGGCCCGTAAGAAGCGCTGCGTATAGTATCTCGCGATCTGGCCCCCGAGGCCGCTCGGAATCGTATCGAAAACGTGGTTGCTCCAGGGCAGCTCGATAGAGACGACCGTGTTTGACGACCGTCGTAACGCATCGCGCAGTTCGCGCTGCAACGATAAGCGAATGAGTTCGTCGCGCGCGCCACCGATCAGGAACGTTGGTGGCAAGTGCTCCCGAACGCTCAGAACGGGTGACGCTTCTCGATAGGCGGCAGGCCGCTGCGCGAGCGTTCCACCGAGATAATTTCGCAATATCGCTCGGACGTCGGAGGGGTCGGGTACGGGCGGGTATACGTAGCCCGCCGTGAGGTCGGTCGGCGCGTAATACGCTACGACGGCGCGAATGCGCAGTGGCTGCGGGCGGTACGCGGCGAGCAACGCGAGTTCCGCGCCCGCGCTGCATCCGAACAGCGCGACGCGATCCGGATCGACGCGCCACTCGCGGGCGTTGCGCGCGATCGTACCGAGCGCATCTTCGACGTCGCTACGCTGCGTCGGAAAGTGGAACGCGGGAGCGTGCCTATAGTCGATTACGATAACCGTATAGCCTACATGCGCGAACGACCGGGCGATCTCGGCCATATCGCCGCGCGAACCGAATATCCAGGCTCCGCCGTAGATCAAAACGATTGCCGGTCGCGCGTGCTCTCCGGCCCTCCGATACACGTCGAGTGCGAGCCGCGCTTTATCGCGGGTTACGACGGGAAGGTCGTATCGGACGAACACGTCGCCCGGCGTCTCGAAGCCCGTCACGGCGAGACGCAGATCGAAGGGCCGATGCAGCATCGTTCCCTGCGATGCGGCCTCTAATGCAATCTTCGCGGGCGACACGGGTTGTAGCGCGCGCATGGCGCGATCGGCGGCTCCGGTCGTAGCCGGTATCAGCACGAGCGGATAGGCGGCGCAAAGTATTGCGCTCGAAGCGAGCACCGTCGCAACGCCGCGTGCGCGGCCGCGTGCGAATCGAAGCACGAGTGAGAGCGACGCGAGGGAGACGAGCACGCCCCACGGCGCGACTTCCGGCACGATGACGGCCAAAGCGAGCAGCGGAATCGTCGGTGCGGGGACGACCGCCCAAATTTCGACAAAAAAGACCAGCGCCGCAAAGGCGACGGTAAGATTCCGGAG
Organism: uncultured bacterium; assembly: GCA_964244215.1. GTDB lineage: Bacteria > Vulcanimicrobiota > Vulcanimicrobiia > Vulcanimicrobiales > Vulcanimicrobiaceae > CAXTIY01. The sequence continues at coordinate 729 of CAXTIY010000366.1, read as the reverse complement.
CCGCATCTAGCGGCTCCGGATTCGAGAACGGCTTAGGCTTCGATATCGCTGAGCAGAAAGCGGACGCCGCCCGTCGCGATTGCCAATGCGTCTTTGACCGTGGCTCCGGCTTCGGGGGTCGCTAACGCCGCGCATGCACTTTTGTAATCGTCAAAATAGAGATCGGCCGTTCGGTAGGCGGGTGTCGGCGTTCCATCTTCTTTCGGGAAGACTTTCGCGAATTCGGTACGACGCACGTCCGGAATCTTCGCTACGAGTGCCGCGTGCTTCGAATGATAATGTTCCTCGAAAGCTGCCGGGTCGATCGGATTGTCGTAAACGACGGTCAATTTAACGCTCATTCCTGTCTCCTGCCCGGAGCTATCTCGGCTTAACCGATTTTCGAGCCTCGGACGCGCCCCTTCGCTCAGGCGGAGGCGGGTTCGGCGGACGTTCGTGGCCGCTGTGCGCCGCACGCTTGAGGGCATCAGAGGCCGGCATCCCCTGATGAGGGCTCTCAGCCTCTAAAATCTCTAGACAAACGTTGCCCGGCGGGGTATACTGCTCGCCTATGCCCTTCGGTCGGTAACGCGAAGATTCGGCCTCGCCACGGTGGCGTCGCCGAGCTTCGCTATATCGCGTTTCCGGGATTTCCGTCCTCCGGCTACCTGTTTACGGTACCGCTCGAGCGCCGGCCCCCGGAACGCGCGACGCTAGGCTGGCGGCGCGAGCAGCATCGCGCGTCGGAAC
>CAXTIY010000365.1:0-3650 GCA_964244215.1 uncultured bacterium | reverse complement strand
AAAAGGCGCGCGTAGTGCAAGGTCCGATTACTGGCTGCTGCGCTCGCGTTTAATGTTTGTAAGCCGTCACCTGCCCTTAATGTTGCCGTGGCACTGGTTGATCGCGGTGGCTTTGATTGCACGCCGGCTGGTGCGACGGCAGCCCGTTAAAGCGCGCGCGTTGCTGCAGGCCTTGTTTGGGCAAGGGTTCAAGCCGTAAAGAACAAATTCAGGGAGAGCCGGACATATGATGACGAGGAAGATCGCCGCGCTGCTTGGGCTATCGCTGCTTGCGATGACGGCGGCGTGCAACAAGATCGGTGCCAAAGCTCCGACCGGACAGGTCGTGGCGACAGTCAACGGTACCGATATCACGGTGCGCGAACTCAATGCCGAGCTGGCGCAGACGCAGGCACCGCCCGACACACCGCGAAAGACGGTGGAGTCAGTAGTGCTGGCTCGGGTCATCGAGCGTAGGATGCTCGCCGACGCCGCCCGCGAGCGCGACAACGAAGTGACCCGCGCCCGCGGCCTTGCCGAGCAGTGCCGCAATAATGCCCGCGAACCCGACGATGCTGCCGACGGAAAGATCGATGCCGCCCGTAAGGATGATAAGTGTCGCGCCGACCGCAAGTAGCGAATTAATCGATGTCTGGAGCAGAATGTTCTGAACGTTTCCGACGCTACGAAAACTCGGAACGAAGATTTCAAGTAACAGGATGAACGCGATGAGGACGATGCCGATCGCGTAACGATTGACGAGTGCGCCTATACGCATCAGCAGCGTGTCGGGCGTTGCCCGACCCCCACAAATGTTCGTGATTCGGCTAGCCGAATCGCCAACGGATTAGAGCGCGTTGTATCCATCTAGGCGACGTCACTTCCGGCGGCGGCCAATTGCATGATTCCCTCCTGAGTGAAAGCGGTGCGCGCGACTTCGCCCGCGATGCGCCCGTTGCGCATGACGACGATCCGGTCGCTTAGCGTCATCAACTCGGGTAACTCACCCGAAGCGAACAGCACGGCCGCGCCTTCGCGCGCGAGCCGTCGCAGTAAATCGTAAATCTGCGCTTTCGCGCCGACGTCGACGCCGCGTGTCGGTTCGACGAGCAGATAGACGGCGGGCGTCGGCCGCGCGAGCAGCCATTTGCCGACGACGGCTTTCTGCTGATTACCGCCGCTAAGCGTTCGAATCGGCTGTTCGAGCGACGATGTCCTAATCGCGAGATCCTCGACGACGCTGCGAGCCGCGCTTCGCTCGGCGCCCGCGTCGATGAAGCCGCCCGGTGCGAAGCGCCGTAGCGCGCGCAGCGATAGATTTTCTCCGACGCCGAGGTCCGGCACGATACCGCTGCGTTTGCGATCTTCGCCGACGAAGGCGACGGCTTGCCGGATCGCATCGCGCGGCGAGCGAACCGCAATTGCTTTGCCCGCGATCTCGATCGTGCCCCGCTGCGCTCGGCGCAGACCGAAAATCGTTTCGAGCATTTCGCTGCGGCCCGAACCGAGCAAACCCGCAAGGCCGACGATCTCACCCGGCGCGACCGAGAGTGTGGCGTCCTCGAATTCGCCATCACGACCGAGACCGTTGATGGCGAGGGCCGGCGTGGCGGTGCTGCGCGCGACGCCCTCGCGCGGATCTATTGCGAACATACCGCTGAGTTCGCGGCCGACCATCAAGCGGATCAGCCGCTCTTCATCGAGCTCCTTGGCGGGTTCGGTCGCGATGAGCTTGCCGTCGCGCAGCACGCTCACTTCATCCGCCATCTCGTAGAGCTCTTCCATCTTGTGTGTCGTGAAGGCAACCGCGACGCCGCGCTCGCGCAACCGCCGCACGAGCGCATAGAGGCGTTTGGTTTCCGATGCGTTGAGCGAAGAAGTCGGCTCGTCCATCAGCACGACGGAAACGCTGTGCACGGTCACGGCCTTGATCACTTCGAGCAATTGCAATTGCGCGGTGCTCAAGTCGCGGGCTGCCATACGCGGATCGACGTCGAGGTCGAGTTCGGCGAGCATCGTGCGAGCCGCCGCGATCATGCCGCGCACGTCGATGAACGGTCCATTCATCTTCTCGAAGCCGAGGAACAGGTTCTCGTAGACGGTCATATCGCGCAGCGGCGTCAGCTCTTGGTGGATCATCGAGACGCCTGCGCGCAGCGCGTCACGCGGCGTTGCGAACGCGACAGGCTTACCATCGATCGCGATGCTGCCGCTATCGGGGCGATAGAGACCCGCGAGGATCTTAAGTAAGGTCGACTTGCCGGCACCGTTTTCGCCCGCGAGGGCGTGAACGACGCCCGGGCGCAGCGTAAAGTCGACGCCGCTTAGAACCGTAACGCCACTGAAGCTTTTCACGATGCCGCGCATGGCGACACCACGCGCGATCTCGGCCGTCATGCAAACACAAAACGCGGCATCCGGGCCCCTTCTCCCTCCAACCTTCGCATCATTCCCGTTACGGCTTGCCGAGATTCACGCGCGAAGGCACGACACGGCGCTTCGTGAAAATCGAGTTGCGTGAGTGATGTAGCTACGACCGCCCCCGTTCTTGCGGGGCGCCGCGTGATGGTCACGGGCGCGGGTGCGGGCATCGGCCGCGAGGTCGCCTTGCGCGCGGCGCGCGAAGGCGCGGACGTGATCGCGTTCTCGCTCGACGGCGATCTCGAAACGCTCGGGGCGGACGTGCGCGCGCTCGGACGGCGTTACGTTTCCCGCATCGGCGACGTGACGGCGCCCGAAGACGTAGCGGCAATCGTCGAACTCGGCGAACGCGAACTTGGCGGGATCGACGTGCTCGTCAACAGCGCCGGCATCGCGATCATCGAACCCGCCCTCGAAACGAAACTCTCGAGCTGGCGCCGCACGCTCGACGTAAACTTAACCGGTTCATTTTTGTGTGCGCAAGCGGTCGCGCCCGGCATGATCGCCCGCGAGTTCGGCCGCATCATCAACATCTCGTCACAAGCGGGCATCATCGCGCTGCCGGGCCACGTCGCGTACATGGCGAGCAAAGCCGCGATCAACGGCATCACGCAAGTGCTCGCACTCGAGTGGGGCCGGTTCGGAATAACGACCAACGCCGTCGCTCCGACCGTAGTAAATACCGAACTCGGCAAAGCGGTGTGGAGCGATCCCGCCAAAGGCGATCCCATGCGTGCGATGATTCCGGTCGGTCGTTTCGCCGAGCCGAGCGAAGTCGCGTCGGCCGTCATGTATCTCGCCTCGGACGGCGCGGCGATGGTAAACGGTCACGTCCTACGCCTCGACGGCGGCGCGACGATTCACTAAAGATGACGAGCTTAACGGATTCTATCGATACGCCGGAGCTCGAAGTACGCGCGGACATGATTCGCGTCTGCTTGCGCATGGTCGAACTCGGCATCAATCAAGGTACGGCCGGAAATATCAGCGTTCGGCGCGGAGAGCGTTTCCTCGTCACGCCGAGCGCGATCCCGTACGAGGAAATGAAGCCCGAGCAGATCGCCGAGATGGATTACGACGGCCGGTATGCGGGCCCGAGTCCGCCGACATCGGAGTGGCGTTTTCACCGCGAGATCATGCGCCGCCGGCCCGATGCGGGCGCCGTCATCCACACGCATTCGGTTTATTCGACGGCTATCGCATGTTTACGCCGCGAATTGCCGGCGCTGCACTATTACATCGTCGCCGCG
>CAXTIY010000364.1:0-3651 GCA_964244215.1 uncultured bacterium | reverse complement strand
CGAGCTTGCCGAACTCCCATAGGTCGATCGACTCCACCGCAATTTTCGCCTTACGCAAGAGCGGCGTGGTCAGCCGAAAGCGCACGTTCGCGAGCACTCGGCGCGGCCCGAGCGCGAGCACCCCCGCTCCGTAATCTTCGCCGCGCGGGGCTTCGATGAGCTTGAGATCCCGGAAAACGCTGCCGTCGATGACGCCCGGCGCGTACACGAGCGTTTCCACATCGACGAGCGAAGCGACCGAGCGCAGCCGTAGCACGTCCGCGTTCATCGGGACTTCCACGACGTGCAGTTGTTGCAATCGCGCGTACGCCGCAAGCTGCTCGCGCCCGAGTGCGTTTCCATGAACGAAGGCCGGAATGCCGACTTCCGCGCGCCGTTGCCGCGCGACGCCGATGTAGAGCGTATCGCCCGCGCGCAAAACGTCGCCGGCATCGAGCAGGCCCGGTGCTTCTATGCGCCCGACGATCGGCACGCCCGCCCGCCCGAGCGCCGCTTCGACCCGGGCGATCTCGCCGCGCCGGCGCAAGTCGCTCGGACGCATGACGAACGCACCCTCCGGAAAAATGAGCGCGAGATCGGCGCAAAGCGACTGCGCTTGACTGCCGTCTTCCAAGGCCTCGCAGGCTACGCCGGCCGCGGCGAGGCGGCTCGTGTAGACGGCGAACTGCTCGCGTGCCCGCTCGACGATGGCACTGGACTCGCCGTGCACCGGCCGCACTGCGGCGAGCGCCGGCGTGGGTGACACCACGAGCACCGCACGAAGCACCCCCGCATCGCTACGAACGAACGGCGATTTGAGTTCCGGCTTGGCGCTAGTCACAGAGCGTCATTCTCGCTGCGCGACCGCATAACCTCAAGCCGCCGCGTCTACGCGAACGTACGGTGTCGGATCCGGGACGGCCGTGAAGAAATCGCTCATGTCGGTCGCGAGCGCATCCCCGAGCGATAACGCCGGTAATCCGAGAAGCTCTTCTTCGGTCTTGAGCGCACTCACGGTCGAAAGGTGACGGCCGCCGATATAGTGCCGCTTCGCATACGGCGAGACGACGATGGCGTAGCTCCGATGCTCGCTCACGTGGTCGCGCGCGGACGCGGCGGAAGCGGGCATGATAACGATCGCCGTGGACGACCACTCGGGGAGGTGGCTCAGGTAATCGACGATTTGCCCGAGCGCCCGATCGCCGTTGGCAACGTCTTGCGCGGACGCGGGCGCGGAGGGCCAAGCGCCGCCGTCTCCAGGAAGCGACACGAACGTAAACGCGGGCACGGTGCCCGCTTTAGCGACCGTGTCGAAGTCGCGAATGAATTCCGTCGCGCGACGCACGTCGGAAATGGTTGGATTGTAGCCCGGATACTCGAGATCGACGTGGCCTCCGAGCGCCGCGAGTGCGGGTACCGAAAGCGCATACGAACCGCCGAGTCCCGAGGTTTGCGCGTCACCCGGCGCATAGCCCGAAACATCGAGCAGCCCGCCGTAATCGCGATACGTCATGCCGCGCGCGTTTAGCGTATTAAAGATATAACCCGCACGCGCGTAATCTTCGGGATCGACGTTGCCGCCTTTTAGCGCAGCGCTACCGCGCACGAGCCGCGTTCGTTCGGTGAAGACACTCGCAACACCGGCGGTCGCAAATGCCTGCCCTCCGGACGAATCTTCGGCATCGGCGTAAAAATTACCGGCGAGCGCGAAGGTCCGTGCGAGCGCGTGCAGATTGGGTGTAACGCTCGCATCGAAAGCAACGTACGATGGATCGCCCGGCCCGTACGCAGCACCCGCGGCGTCCGTAAGATCGCCGAGCATCGAGTCGTACGATTGGTTTTCTTCGAGCAATACCACCACGTGCTTGATCGCCGAACTTCCCATACCCAGACGTTCTTGCGGAACGATGCGATTCGGAGCGGCGCGCGCGAGCGTACGCAAATACGAGAGCGCGAGCGGCGTCGTGCGGTGAAGATCGACCGCCCGTAGATCGATGCGTTCGAGCGTCGACCAGATCGTCGAGCCGTCGAGGGCCACCGATTCCACGCGGCCTTTCGCATCGGGCGCGGCGGGAGCGCCGCCCGCGAAGCCCGCGTCTTCACCGATGCCTTTGGCGTTGGTCACGTAGAGGTAGCGGCCGTCGCGCGAGAGCGCGAGGGCGGTCGGGTCCCAGCCTGTCGGAATGAGACCGATGCGGTGCGGACGCAGCGGATTCGTCGTATCGAGAACGGCCACGGCATCGATGCCGGAAAGCGCCACGTACAAGCGCCGTTCGTCGCGGCCGAGCACGAGGGCGTTCGGCTGCGTACCGTACGGCCCACGATCGTACAGACGGAGTTCCGTGCCGCCGGCAACGCGCGGCTGCGCGCCGAGGGCCACGGTCGCGATCCGGTCGACGTTGCTCATCGCGACGAAGGCGTACGGCTTCGAGCGCATGGTCACGATCCCGGCCGGATGCGCACCGCCGACTTCCCGCAGGCCGCTCGGCGGCCGGTCCATCGGAACCGCGGCTGCAGTCGCCTGCGCGAGCGTCCCATCCGAAGCGGGCGCGAAGAGCGAGAGAGACGAGGAACGATCGATGCCCCCCGCCGGCACGGCGAAAGGTGGGGCGACGAGCGGCGCGGGCAGCTTCGCGTATTGCATCAAGCCTTCGTTGGCAACGAGTAGGCCGTTCGGCGTGAGCGCTGCGGCAAATGGAAAGTAACCCGCGGTCACCGGCGTTCCGAGAACGGCACGCGTCGCGGGATCGAGCGTCACGACGGTGTTGCCGAGGTTATTGACGACGTAAGCTCGCGCGGCGCCGGGCCCGAGAACGATCGTTCCGGGAAACGCGTGGCCCGCACTGGCGAGCGTCGCGTCGCTCGGTGCCGGGATCGCAATCGCGGGCGTCGCATCGGGCGAGAGCTGCCCCGCCGCATCGAGATCGAACGCGTAGACGGTATCGGAACGGCCGCCCGCGGCGAGCACGAGCGTATTCGCCGCGTTCGCCGGGTCGCGCAGCGCAACGATGCCCGCGAAAAACGACACGGCCGGTGCGCGGTAGCGCCCGACGACGCGCATCGTCGCCGTGCTCACGACCGCGAGCGAATACCCACCGGGCGTGAGCGTATCGAACGCACTCGTTGCAGCCGCGCCGCGTTCGTCGTCGTTCGAGACGATCGCGTAACGGCCGTCGGGTGAAAGGGCGAGCCCAAGCGCGTTCATGCCGACGACCGTGTCGACGCCCGTCGGCGCGAGGAGGCGACCCGAAGGCAAGATCCGGTTGAAGGGCGCCGAGAGCGAGACGGGGCCCGCCGGCCGGCTGCCCGCCGGTGCGTTGAAAACGACGGCGGCTGCGGTCTGTGCGCGGACGAGCACCGGCAGGCCGAGCAGCGCGATCAGCGCTGCGCTCGCAAAAGCGCGGGGAAACCAGGGCATCGCAACTCCTCGGGCCGGGACCGGCCATTCGCTTGCGAGGCCCGCGACGCGATCCTGTTCGGCCTTCGTCCGCTGCGGGCCTTACGGCGCCGTCGGTACGGCTTTGATTTCCGCAGGCGCCGGCTCGTTTCGACGCCGCGCGAGCCGCTGTGCTTCGCCGTTTGCGACTAGCCCCTCGACTTTCGTCGTCCGGCGCCCGTCGAGTGGCCCGTGCGATTCGTCGCGCGCGAATTCAATTTGATCTTTGCCTGCGT
>CAXTIY010000363.1:0-3653 GCA_964244215.1 uncultured bacterium | reverse complement strand
CGATCACGCACGTCATCAACCCCGATCCCAATACCGTGCGCAACGCCGCGGGGTCGGCCGACATAACGCTCGGCGTGACGGGCCCGGTGAACGCGCTCTCGATCGCGCTGTCGTCGAATCCGGCATACGGGCGACAGCAGATCCTCGGATTGTTGCTCAACGCGCCCGCCTTCGGCGCATCCAATCTCTTCGGTGAAACGGCACAGAACCCGACGTACTACGGCAGCACGAGTACGGCGCAGCTCCCGCAGTCGCTCGTGACGAGCCGCAATGCCGCGGGCGAACTGAGCGTCGCGCAGGAAGCCTTCGGCGTCGCGAACGCCGAATTCACGCGCACCCTGCTCGCGCCGTTCGAAACCACGTTCGCGGGGGCCCTCGGCCTTTCGAATTTCAACCTCAACGTCGATTACACGGGCAACGTCGGGCTCTCCGCGCGCAAGGGTCTCGGCAAGGATGTGAACGCGATCTACGATACGAGCTTCGGCTACCCTTATCGACAAACGTTCGGCTTCGAAATCAAGCCCAATCAATTCGAAGCCGCGCAAGTCACCGTGTTTCAGACGCTCGGCGCTTACGACGTTAACTCGCTCGCGCCGACGGGCTACGTGTCGTCGATCAACTCGAAGATTCGCGCGGCGCAGCCGGTTTCGGGCTCCGAGGGCTTCTCGATTAGTATCCAGCGTCTTTTCCCATAAGGGGGCTGCGCTTCGCTGATTGCACGCACGATTCGGCTCGGCCACGTGCTGCTCGGTGGAGAAGCCCGGCAAAGCCCCGAGCGCTTCGCAAACAGTTCCAGGACCGACCGCAGGGGGGGCGAATCCGGCGCACGGGCAAAGAGTCACCCGACCCGGCTCATGCGTTCTTCCTGTAAGGATGCCGAAGGCATCTCCCGCAGACGCAACAGTCTACTTTCCGCATCGTCTGCACGGCGGGAGGTCGAAGGATACCACTACTGAGTATGTTTTCTCGATTTCGCCGTGCGCGCCGGAGCGTCGTCGCACTTGTGGCGCTCGTCGCTTTGTGCGTCCCGTACTCCGTTTCGGCGCGCTCGCATAAGCATGCCGCGCAACTTCCCGCGATCGCGCAAGCGCAACCGTCGGCCGAGCCCGAGCCCGAGCCCGCGCCCGCAGCGACCGATCCCGCCGCGCCACCGGGCGTCGTTCCATCGGATGCAACGCCCGCGCCCGCTACGAACGGTCCGACCGTCGTCAGCGTTGACGTCTCGGGAAACGCGCACGTTCCGAGCGATCGCATCTTGAGCGTCGTGCGTACCAAGGCCGGTCAGCCGTTCAACGAACAAGTGCTGCGCGAAGATCTCCAGAGCATTTTCGACCTCGGCTTTTTCGGGGATCAAGTGCCGCCGCTCATTCGGCAGCGCCCGCAGGGTCTCGCGATCACGTTCCGCGTCGTCGAGAATCCGGTGATCACGCGCATCGCTTTCAGCGGCAACGCGCACGTGCCGTCCGATACGCTGCTCGCGCTGATGGATACGGCCGTCGGCCAAGTGCTCAACACCAATACGTTCCATCAAGACGTACTCAAGATCAATTCGTATTACGACAAGATCGGCTACGGCGGCCAAGTGCCGACGCACGTCGCGGGGCTCAACATCACGAAAGAGGGCGTACTCGACTTAACGGTGCGCGAGGGCCTGACGGTCCGCGCGATCGTATTCGCGGGCCACCCGGTTCTGCCACCCAACGTCATCGAGAAAGCGCTCACGCTCAAAAAGGGCGAGCCGTATTCCGAAGACGCGCGCGACAAAGATTACGAAGCGCTCAAGAAGCTCTACGATAAATACGATCTTTCGCTCGGCGATTTCGAAGCCGGCATCGATCCGACGACGGTCGATTTGCAGAAGGGCACGGCCGACGTCAAGTACAGCATCTACGTCGCGACGGTCGGCGCCGTGCAGATTACCGGCAACACCAATACCAAGGACGTCGTCATCCGGCGGCAATTGCGTCTGCGGCCGGGCATGCTCATCACGCAAGGCCTCGTGCGTCGCGATTACGAGCGTCTCAACAATCTCGGTTTCTTCGAAAAAGTCGACATCCAACAGAAGGCGGGCCCCGATCCCAAGAAGCCGTACGCGTTGACGCTCGATTGGAACGTCAAAGAACAGCGTACGGGAACCGCGCAAATCGGCGCCGGTTATTCCGGCGGTCCGACGGGCGAAGGGCTCACGGGCACGCTTTCTTATTCGCAGAATAATATAAACGGCACGGGCAACGGAGCCTCGATCCGTTTGGAACGCGGCTCGCGCGTTTCCGATGCGCAGCTTACGTACTCCGTTCCGTATCTCGGAAATACGCGGCGCTCGCAACTCTACAGTTTAGGCGCCTCGGTGTTTACGACGGCGCAGACGAATTACTACCAAATCTATTCGGCGGGTTCCGCCGGAGTCGCGGGCAACCCGATCATTTCCGCGCCCGGGTCGCCCGGTACCGGGAGCGTTGCGGGCGGCCTCATCCCGGTCGTGTTGACCCCGAACGCGAACCTCATCTCGGGCGGCGTCGCGACGTACGGCAATCGCTCGAACGGCATCTCGGCGAATCTCGGGCGGCGTTTGACCGATACCGTTACGGCGAGCGTCGGGGTGTCGATCCAGCGGTTGGCGACGAACGTGGATTTCGGAGCGAATTCGCAGTATTATCTCGCGGGCTCGCAGCAGATCTTCAACACCCCGCAAACAAACAATCTCCTGAGCGGCAGTCAACAGAACGGCACGACGCTCGGTATCAATGCTCCGTCGATCGCCGATACGTCCAACGGGAACGGTTACAACCTGCACTCGGTAACGTTCGGCATCGCGAACGACACGCGCGACGACGTCTCGGATCCGCGTCGCGGGTTCAACCTCGCGCTCTCGGAGGAAGTGTCCGGTAAGCCGATCGGTTCGCAGTTCCAATATACGCTCACGACGTTCGACGGTGCGAAATTCTATCCGGTACTTAAGACCGCGACGCTCGCGTTTCACGCGCTGCTCGGCGATTCGACGGGCGCCATCCCGCCGAGTAAGCTCTTCGTGCTGACCGACCAGCAGTTGCGTGGTTATAGCGAAGTCTTCTACGGCACCGAACAAGCGTTACTGCAGAGCGAGCTACGGCTGCCGCTCTCGCCCGATCGTAAGTTCGGGCTCGCGTTTTTCTACGATTACGGCGCGCAGCGGATTCGTGGCGCACAGCCGCTCGTCGACGCATTCGGTAACGTCGTCGTCGATTACAACAAGTTTCTCTACCGGTCCGACGGCGGCGTCGGGTTGCGCTTCAGCATCCCGCAGCTCGGCTTCAAGACCATTCGGCTCGACTTCGCACGCGGCAAGGGTGGAGCCCACACCAGTTTCGGAATCGGACAAAGCTTCTAAACATGCGTCTCGCCTCGTTTCCCAAGCGCTTTGCGGCGTTCTCCCTCATGGCGCTCTCGCTCGCCGTCTTCTCGCAGGCGCTCGCCGCGGACGTGACCGATATCGGTTTCGTCGATCAAGCGGCGCTTTCGAACATTCGGCCGTTCGTCGCCGCAAATCGCGAGCTCGCTGCTTATAAAGCGCAACTGGACCGTCAGTTCGCGCAGCGGATGCGCGGCGTGCGCGATCAGAGCACGCAGGCCCGCATCGCGCAAGAATTTCAGAACCGGCTCGCGGTGCGGCAACG
>CAXTIY010000362.1:0-3671 GCA_964244215.1 uncultured bacterium | reverse complement strand
GGCGAATCGCGAAAAGAGGGAGGCGGATCGAGCCCGGGACAACGCAGACCAGGCAAAGCGTCGAGCATTAAGTGAAGCGAATGAGAATGCCGCCGCGGAATTCTTTTATCGTGGTTACGCCTCGAACGACACGAACGCAGCGATCGCCGATTATTCAGAAGCAATTGGGCGCGATCCGACCCGACTCCCGGCATACGAGCAGCGTGGTTTAGCGTATGAAAGAAAAGCAGAAGAGGATCGCGCGAGCAGATATTACTATCGTGCAGTGAGAGACTTTAACAAAGCGATCTCGGTAGACTCGACGAGCGCGCAGGCGTTTCTCGGGCGGGGCGCCGCTTTCAGAAAGGCGCTCGATCAGGAGCGAGCGATAGCCGATACCGACCGGGCCATCGACATCGCCCCACAGAACGCGAGTGCTTACGACCAGCTAACCTCCATCTACATCGACAAAGACGATAATGAAGGGGCGATCGCCGATTACGATCGGCAGATCGAGCGGCACCCGGAATATGAGTTGCCCTACCAACAGCTTACCGTATTCTACAGGCGCATCCCGGACGGTTCGCGGGCGATCAACGATTTCACGCAGATGATCGCCCGGCGGCCGTCTCGAGCCCAGGCTTATGCCGGGCGCGCTTACGCGTACGAACGCCGACACGACTCGGTTAATGCGCTCGCAGATTTTAATCGAGCGATCGCGCTCGAACCAGGCAATCCGCAACTGTTGCTAGGGCGAGCATATCAGGAAGATCGCGATCGCCGGTACGATCTTGCAATTTCCGACGCGAACCGCGCCGTGGCGCTCGAGCCGAGCAACGGGCTGACCTACGTGCAACGCGGCAACTTCTATGCCGACGGCGGTTTATATGATCCCGCTATCGTCGATTTCAATAGAGCGGTCGCGCTTGGCGTAACGGGAGGCTACTCAAAGCGTGCCGCCGCCTATCTTCAAAAGGGAGATCTCGATCGTGCGATCGACGACTACACGCGATTGCTGCAGCTCTCGCCGAACGGAGCGAATTTCGTAAGTCGCGCTGACGCCTACGTCCGGAAAGACGATTACGACTCCGCCCTTGCGGATTACCAACGCGCGATCGTCCTCGGGACGACCGATGCTTACTTTCGGCGAGCCGCGCTCGACGGAAGTCGAGGCGATTACGATGGTGCGATGGCCGATTACGCCAAGTTAATCGACGTACTGCCGGAAGATTTTAAGCCTTGGCGCGATCGCGGTATTACGCAGCTCAACTTCGGTCAGTACGCTTTGGCGAAGGGCGATCTCGATAAGGCGGCGGAACTGAACAAAAAGGATACGTATCTCGCGCTTTGGCGCCAGGTGGTCCGGCTTAAGGACGAAGTGCCCGATACGAGCGCGCTCGCGACGCAGGCGCCGACGCTGACGCACAATTTAGCGCTCGACCCGATCGTCGGTATGTTCGTCGGGAGCGCGACTTTTGAGGATGCCTTGACCGCAGCGCGAAACGGCTCCGCCGCCGACAGCGTCCGAATGTGCATCGCCTCATTCTTCGTCGGCGAATACTTTGTGTGGAAGCGCGACGCACGAAGCCGCGACTACTTGACCGATGCCACGCATCTCTGTTGGAAAAACCAGCTCGAGTATGCTGCCGCTCGTGCAGAATTGAGGCGGCTCCCGAACTCGAAATAGTTCATCGCTCGAACCGTAACGATGCAAGCCCGGAGAGGACGAGTTGAATAACTCGGTCGAGGGTCGACGCCTCAAAAAGCTCTCGGTTTTGGGAAACGCTAAGTCCGTTCGCCCGAGCGAGCCCATCGACGCCGTACTTGCCGAAATCGTCCCAAACTTGCTGCAGGTCGATGGTGCGATCGGGCTGCGTCGACGGATCGCGCTCGCGGATCGGCGGCTCGGCGTAGAGGTCGCACTGCGGGCTTGCCGAGAAGCTTTCGGGCATTCTATCGCGCTCGAATGCGTGCACCAGGTCTTGCGATGCACCGCCGAGTATCGCCGTAACGTACAGCGGTTTATCGGCTCTTACCGAATAGAGCGCTTCCTCGACGATTCCAGGATAGCGGCCTGCGAAGCCCGTGCGCCGTCCTCCGAGACACAGCCGTGCATCGCTAAAGTCGTTGAGCCGGTGTCGCAAATGGCTGAGTCCGCGCGAACGCAAGTAGCGATACGTAGCGCCGTCGACTCCGGGAGCGATTTGCGGAAATGCCGTCGTCGTCGAGAATGTCGAAAGTAATTCGGCGGGCAGCCCCGCCGGTTCGATGAGGAGAGTCGCCGCAAGACGCTCGCGGTCGAGTTCGTCGAGCTGCGGCTCGTCGGGCCACGGCAGAAGGTTCACCAGGAGCGGCTGCCTTCGAAAATTCGCTCGCTCTTCCGAAGCCATGGGAGCATGGACCGCTAATGCGAACCCGTGCACCGCTTGCATCACGCCGTCTGCGCGCCAATCGTGTCCGAAGACCAAGCGCGCTCCTTGGCCGAATAACGCCGAGACGATACGTAGGGTCACGCGGTTGATCTGCCACGATGCGATGCCGCGTTCGGCCGTGTCTTCCGCTTCGGAGATCGAAACGTTTACGGAGCATCCCGCGAGCGGACGCGCGCCTGCGATCACGAGGCGGCGTTGGTTGCGGCCAACGTATGTGGCGTCGTAAGGTGCGTTCCAGGTGCGTGAACGGAGACCAGCGCTTCGGCTGCTTCGTATAAGCCCGCACGTAGCGGCGGATCGGGATACATAATGAGTCGCGTCGCCGTGGCGTTCGCACTCGTGCTCGCGAGCGACCTGCAGGCACGCAAGAGTGCCGACATGCTCGGCGGATAACCAAAGACGCGTAACTCGAGCGGTGTCGGAAGCTCGCCGTGCCGCTTCATTTCTTCGATACGTCGTGCGAAGTGCAAAAAGCGCAAGCCCTCACGCAGCGCTGCGAACAGGACGCGAAGCAGATTTCCATCGGGAATGCGAACGACCGGAACGCGCTCGAAGGGAAGCGATGCGGCAGCATGGTTGAGATCGGTCCGAGCATCGACGAGCACCGCCGGAACCGCGTACTCGTCGGCCCACAATACTTCTTGCTGACACCAATATCTGCTGTCGTAGATCTCCGTCCGCAACATGACGATCAACGAAGATCCGACTCCTCGCTCGAGTTCCGCATGCCAATCGGACCCGGGTGGCAGATCGCGCACGTCGTAGAACGTGCTCAACCAGCCGATCTTTCCGACTTGATACGTCAGGGCTTGCGCGAGCGGCAACCCGTCGGCTTTGGCGTGACTGATGAACAGCCGCAGATTTCCGGCGGGCTCACCCGGCAACGCCGGCGGAAGAGCGGTCGCTAATAACTGTCGGCAACGATGGAGCACGAGCATGGCGAGCATCGCAGGGCGCAACGCCTGTTCTCCGAGTTCGGCCGTTTGCAAAATTTGTAGTTTGCCCAGAGTCGGCCGCTTCTGCGTAAATTTACTTGCCGAGCCTTCGTCGCCCGCAACCGAAAGTGCCCCGTGCCGTCCTCGGGAAGATGCGCTAGTCGTCCAGCACTCTTGCAGCCAGTCCCACAGTGCATCGTCGCCGTTATCCAAAAGTTCTCGACCTATGAGAACGACCGTTAATGTATGGCAGGAGCCGTCCAGCGTCAGTCCGGGATGCGCCGGCGGCGCGTTCGAAAAGAAGCGCAGTTCGATCCCGAGGTCC
>CAXTIY010000361.1:0-3677 GCA_964244215.1 uncultured bacterium | reverse complement strand
GCGCAGATGTTCATCACGGGGCCGGAGATCATTAAGACCGTCACGGGCGAAGACGTGACCTTCGAAGAGCTCGGCGGCGCGCACACGCACGCGACAAAAAGCGGCGTAACCGATCTCATTTCGAGCGACGAAGACGAAATGACCGAGCAGACCAAACGTTTGCTTTCGTTTCTGCCTCAAAACAACGTGGCTGCCGCACCGCGCTACGCGTGCGACGACGATCCCGACCGGCTGTGCCCGGAACTCGACGACCTCGTGCCCGAGTCGCCGCACAAACCGTACGACATCACGAGTGCGATTCGCGCCGTGGTCGACGACGGCGACTTCTTCGAGATCGGCGCGTTGCATGCGGCGAACATCGTTATCGGATTCGCGCGCATCGACGGTGCGACGATCGGCATCGTCGCGAATCAGCCGAAGGTCATGGCGGGCGTCCTCGATATCGCTTCGTCCGTCAAAGCCGCGCGCTTCGTGCGCTTTTGCGATGCGTTCAACATTCCGCTTTTGACGTTCGTCGACGTGCCGGGTTTTTTGCCGGGCACTACCCAAGAATACGGCGGCATCATCAAACACGGAGCGAAGTTGCTGTACGCGTTCGCCGAAGCGACGGTGCCGAAGATAACGGTCATCACGCGCAAAGCCTACGGCGGAGCTTACGACGTGATGGCGAGCAAACATATTCGCGCCGATTACAATATCGCGTGGCCGACGGCCGAGATCGCGGTGATGGGGGCGGCCGGCGCCGTCAAGACGATTTTTCGGCGCGACATCGCGGAAGCCGCGGACCCCGCCGCCCGCGAGGCGGAGCTAATCGCCGACTACGAACGGCGTTTCGCGAACCCATTCATCGCCGCAAGTCGCGGTTACGTCGACGACGTGATCGAAGCGAGCCGCACGCGGCGCGCCGTTTCGCGGGCGTTACGCATGCTCGCGGACAAACGCGTCGAGCGCCCCAAACGCAAACACGGGAACATTCCCCTCTAGATTCCTTAAGCTGAATCCGTCGCGAAGGTGGAAAACTAAGGCGTCGTGGCATTGCTCGACGGAAAGACCGCTCTCGTGACCGGCGTGGCGAACCGGTGGAGTATCGCGACCGGCATCGCGCGCGAATTACATCGGCACGGTGCGACCGTCGTGCTGACGTATCAAGGCGACCGGGTGCAGAGCGAAGTCGAGAAACTCGCGCGGGAACTCGGCGGCGCGGCCTATCCGTGCGACGTCGCATCGGACGCGTCGCTCGCGGAACTCGCGACGCGCGTCAAAAGCGAACACGGCGAATTGCACGTGCTCGTCCACTCGATCGCCTTCGTGAATAAGGAAGATCTGGCCGGTAAGGTCTTCACGACGTCGCGCGCGGGCTTCTCGCTCGCGGCCGACATTTCGGCGTTCTCGCTCATCGCACTCACGAACGCGCTCGTCGAAGTGCTCGCGGACGGCTCGAGCATCATGGCGCTCACCTATTTCGGATCGACGGCGATCGTACCGAATTACAACGTCGCGGGCATCGTGAAGGCCGCGCTCGAATCGATCGTGCGTTATCTCGCATACGATCTCGGCGACCGCGGTATTCGCGTCAACGCAATCTCGGCCGGCCCCATCAGTACGGCGAGTTCGCGGCAAGTTAAAGACTTCAAAAAAATGCTCGATAAAGTAGCGAACGCGGCGCCGCTGCGACGCAACGTCACGCCCGAAGACGTCGGTCGCACGGCCGTGTATCTCGCAAGCGACCTCTCCGCCGCCATTACGGCCGACGTCCATTTCGTCGACGCGGGCTATCACGCGATGGGCATGTATCCGGAGCCCGTACCGGCCGGATGAAAACGGTGCCCACGGACAGGGAAGCGGCTGCTATCGCCGTGGCTCTGCTGCGTTACGCGGCAGAGCGGCCCCAGGTGCACCCCATCACGGACTCGCGTTGGCGCGACGCCGCGCGGCGCGATGGCGTTCTCGCGAACGTGCCAGCAACGTGGCGGGAATGAACGCATGAAACGGCTGCTCGTTGCCAACCGCGGAGAGATTGCGATCCGCATCATGCGCACCGCGCGCGAGATGGGCCTCGCGACGATCGCCGTCTATTCCGAAAGCGATCGCGACGCGCTACACGTCGCGTATGCGGACGAAGCGTATCTGCTCGGACCGACGGCACCCGCACTTAGCTACTTAAATATCGAGCGCATCATCCTGCTCGCGGCGCGCGCCGGCGCAGACGCCGTCCATCCGGGTTACGGGTTCCTCGCGGAAAACGCGACGTTCGCGCGCGCCGTCATCGCCGCCGGTCTCACATGGGTCGGCCCGAGTCCCGTGGCGATCGACGCGATGGGCGATAAGGTGCGCGCGCGCCAAGCGATGGTCGCGGCGGGCGTGCCCGTCGTGCCGGGCGCGACCGTTCCGCTCGGCTCGGTCGACGATGCGCTCGCCGCCGCGCGCGAATACGGCCTTCCGCTCGCGCTCAAAGCATCGGGCGGCGGCGGCGGAAAGGGGCTCAAAGTCGCGCGCACGCTCGAAGAGATTCCCGGCGCCTTCACGACCGCCCGGCGCGAAGCCGAAGCGTATTTCAACAATCCGGAGATCTACGTCGAGCGCTATCTCGAAAATCCCAAACACGTCGAATTGCAAATTCTCGCGGATAAGTACGGCAACGTCGTGCACGTCGGCGAGCGCGATTGTTCGTTGCAGCGGCGCCATCAAAAACTCTACGAAGAGACACCGCCGAACGTAAGCGAGCGCGTCGCCGAACGTTTACGCGAAGCGGGTCTTTCGGCGGCGCGCGCGATCGCGTACGACAGCGTCGGCACGATCGAGACCCTCGTCTCGGGCGACGACTTCTTCTTCCTCGAGATGAACACGCGCATTCAAGTCGAGCATACGATCAGCGAAATGACGAGCGGTCTCGATCTCGTGCGCGAGCAATTGCGCGTGGCGGCGGGCGAACCGCTCGGCTACACCCAGGCGGACGTGCACTTCCGGGGGCACGCGATCGAGATTCGCGTGAATGCAGAACACCCCGCGCAAAACTTCCGTCCGGCGCCTGGGACCATTACCGCATACCGCGAGCCCGCGGGTCTCGGCGTCCGCGTGGATGCCGCGGCGACGCTCGGCACGACGATCTCGCCCGATTACGATTCGCTGATCGCCAAGCTCGTCGTCTGGGCACCGACGCGCGAAGCGGCGCGCGCGCGATTGCGGCGAGCGATCGACGAATACACGATCGGCGGCGTACCGACGACGCTCTCGTTTCTACGCGCTCTGAGCGATAGCGAGTCCGTCGCCGACGCGACCTACGGAACGGCCACCCTCGAAGCATTCGCGGCTCACTGGGCGCCCGGGCAAATCGCGGCCGACCTTGCGGCGGCGGGCCCTGCTGCGGCGCCGGGCGACCCGGCCCCTACCGGTCAAACCATACGCGTCGAGGTGAACGATAAGCTGTTCGCGGTACGCTTACTCGACGTACCCGCAAGCGCCGCCGCGCCGGGCCGTCCGGCCGCTCCGCGTGCGCGGCCCCCGGCTCTCGCAGCGCGCTCGAACGGTGCTCGTACGACGAGCGGCAACGACGTCGTCTCGCCCATGCACGGCGTCGTGGTCGAACTGCCGGTCGAGGCGGGGGCGGAAGTCGTGCAGGGTCAAGTCGTGGCGATCGTCGAGGCGATGAAGATGATGAACGAGATCCTCGCGCCGCG
>CAXTIY010000360.1:0-3711 GCA_964244215.1 uncultured bacterium | reverse complement strand
TTGAGAAAGGCCTGTCACATAGGCATTGTAGGTGTCCGAGCGACTCTCTCACGCGCTTGTATCGTCGTCGAGTTCAAGAAGGGACTTTACTTTGCAGATCAGGGCGATTTTGCCGTGGCCGGCGGATACAAGCTGTTCTATCGCGACACGATCGCGCCCACGCTTAGTGACTGCGGTTTCGACCGGTTCTTCACCGCTAACTCATTAAGAGTCGGACCGTAACGCCCTCAGTGCCCAACAACGTGAAGCCGTACTTGCAGCGCTCATCAGCGATCGCTTCGCCGATCTCGCACCGCCGCAAGTCTTCGCGCAGCTGCTCGATGAGGGCGTCTAACTTCGCTCTCTGAGCACGGCGTATCGCCTCTTGCGCGCCACGATCAAGTTCGGGAACGGCGCCGCCTCGCGCGCCACCCCGATTACCCGAAGCCCCAATTCGTAGCAACGGCACCACGCCAAACTAATTATCTGCCGGATTTCAACGGTAGCCAATGCGTTCGCGACTCCTACGGCTTCACTAACCGACCGCGGTCATCAGGCGGACGGAAAATAAATCAGTTTATAAGTTCAAGCAACGATAGATTGTCGGCGCTCCCCTTCGACGGTGACCCCGCACGGCCGATGCACCAGCGTGCGTCCCCACGAAATGGTTGTTCGTCGCCGAGCAACGCGCTGTAACTGGCGCTTCTCAGGCAATCGCTCGAAGTGAACCTCTCAAGGACTCTCGTGCGATCGTGCACATTGCATCAATTCACGCAAGGCGCGACATCACGCTTGGCGCAGGTCACGAAGCCAGCGGTTCGTCATTATAGGATCCGAGAATAACACGGTTGCGGCCTTCGCGTTTAGCTCGGTAAAGAGCGGCGTCCGCCGCCCGCAGCATCGCCTTCACGTCGATCGCCGCGCCATCCGCCTCCGTGACGCCGATGCTGACGGTAATGCTTAACTGAACTGATCCGACCGGAATGACCAACCTCTCCAGTCGCGCGCGGATGCGTTCCGCCATTGCCGCGCCCGCCTCGAATCCGCGCGCCGTCGGCAGCACCAGAGCGAACTCCTCACCGCCGATGCGACCGAGAATGTCGGTGGCGCGGATCTCAGTTCGCGCTTCCGCAACGATGCGCTGCAGGACGATGTCGCCTGCTTCATGCCCGTAGCTATCGTTGACCGCCTTGAAATGATCGATATCGACCAACAACATGGCCATGGTCTCGTTCGAACGGTGGCAACGCGCCTGCTCGATTTGCGCGGCTTCGAAGAACGCTCTTCGGTTAAAGGCGCCGGTTAGCGGATCGGTGGAAGCTAGCAGACGCAGATTCTCTTCCGAACGTTTGCTGACCGTAGTATCACGCGTGATCAATGAATATCCAAGGAGCGTCTTGTCTGCCCTGCTGTGCAGTCCCGAGATCACGCAATTGGCCCAATAGCGGGATCCGTCTTTGCGCATCCGCCACGCCTCGAACTCGTGTCCTCCGTCACGGTGCGCCATTTCCAACGGTATTTTGAAAGGACTCCCCGAGCCGCTTCTTGCCGGCGCGAGCATGTCTAAATGGTGACCGATGACTTCGTCGCTCCGATAGCCTTCTAGACGCTCGGCCGCCGTGTTCCAGCTCGTGATGAAACCATTCATGTCAATCGTACTGATCGCATACTCGAGAACGCCATCGAGGACCGAATGGAAGCGCTCCTCGCTGGCTCGAATGGCGACTTCCCGAGCGGCGGTCGCCGTGACATCGGCAATGACCGCCACGAACACATCTGCGTCGATCTTCTGCATCGTCAGCGATATCGTTACGGCCGAACCCTGCTTCGGCCCGTTCAGATGCACGACGAAGCGATACTCCTCGCAAATCTTGCCGGCACGCTTCTCGAAACGCCTTGCCATTTCGCCCACCTCCGGGGCGAAGGGCGCAAATATCTCGAACAGATTCTCTAGTTCTCCGTCTCGGGAGATCAGCATCAGGAGCTGTGTGCCGTACGGATTCATGAGAACGATGTTGCCGCGTCCGTCGAGCTTTGCGATCGCGACCGGACACAAATAAAGGAGCTGGATCAGATCTTCGCCGTCGCGTACTCGAGAATCACGCGCCGCCGGTAAGCCGCTCACGCTTAGCGACGCTGTACGAGGAGGTACTGATGCGGCGATCGGTCCGCTTTCAGCAGTCTTAGCTTGACGCGCGTCGGCCGCATCTTAAGCGTGAAGACGTAGTCAATCGTCTCGTCTAGATTCGCCTCTTCCTCGAAACGACCGGCTACAAGATAATTATTCGTGCAGGGCGCGACATCCGAGAAGAAGTTCAGACCGATGCACTGGTCTGGGGAGATTCCCGCAGCTTCGGACTCGTGACGATTATAAGCTAGGACCGTGCCGTCAAGATCCATAGCCACGAGTCCGAAGTCAAGTTCGTCGAAAAGAATCGGATCGCCGATAGCTGCTTCCAATCCGGCAAACAACTTGTCATCTGCAAAACGAATGTCGATTAACGAGATTCCCGGTACGCTCATACAACATGTTATCGGTCGCCGATCTGCCAACGTTAAGCTCTTTATTCTTTGCTTTTGCTGCACGAATGCAGCGTGAAAAGCCGCAGAGTCGTGTCTCTGCTAACCAGAGCGACCAGGTGAACGATTCTGAGCAATGGACGCAACGGCTGGTGACTTCGCTTTCGCCCTTCAATAAATGCCGGCGTGCTAGCGGGGTAGCTGAACGCTCGGAGTGGTAACGCGCTGTCGTATCATCGAGATACCGCTCGGGTCGGAGTTACTTCGCCTTGTCGTCATGCCGAGGAGATCCCAGGCGCACAGCTTCTTTTAAGGAGGCGAACGAGACACACGGCTGCGAATAGACAGCCTGCGCTCGCCTAATTGATTCTGTGAGTACCATTAGATCATCTGCCTTTAGATATGTCATTGCTATCACTAATCAATCGAATTGTCCGGACATGTAGGCCGAGAACGCCTACGAGAAGCCGTACCGCAGAAGAGACGGCGCTCTTCGCGTTCATCGACAAGGATTGCGCGGGAAACCGCGCATGAGCCCCAGCTGCGACGATGTCACCATTCGGGGATACGGATTGACAATCGGTGACGTCGTCCGCGTTGCGCGTCTCGGAGCTACGGTCAAGCTAAGCGACGACGAAGCCGTGTTGCGGCGTGTAAATGCTTCCTGCGATTACGTTGCCGAAGCCGTCGCCCGCGGCGATGCGATCTACGGTGTGACAACGGCTCTGGGCGGCATGGCTAATATCGTAATCTCGCCAGACGAGGCGACCGAGCTTCAGAACAATGCGCTTTGGGCCCACAAGACCGGAACCGGCCGCAGAATTGCCGACGAGTGTGTCCGCGCCGCAATGCTTCTCCGCGCCAACTCGCACATGAAGGGCGCCTCCGGTATCCGCCTCGAGATGATTCGTCGCGTAGAAACGTTTCTGAACGCGCGCGTCACGCCCCATGTGCGCGAATTCGGCTCGATCGGTGCGAGTGGAGACCTTGTCCCAATGGCCGCTATCACAGGGACTTTAATCGGCTTGGATCGGCGTTTCACCGCGGACTTCTCGGGCGAAGAGGTCGATGCTTTGACGGCCCTCGGTCGTCTAGGACTGCCGCCGGTACGCCTAGGCCCCAAAGAAGGGCTTGCGATGATCAACGGCACGTCGGCATCCGCCGGCATCGCTGCGCTGAACGTGTACGACGCTCTCAATCACCTTGAACTGA
>CAXTIY010000359.1:0-3734 GCA_964244215.1 uncultured bacterium | reverse complement strand
CCGCCCGGCGGCGAGCGGCATGTACAAGTGCGCTTCGTCGCAGAATAGAGCGATGGGCTGCCCGGGCTCGGCCGCCCATTGGTGCAGCTGGAACACGAGTTCGGCGACAATGCCCACCGTAAGCGGAAGCGTTTCGGATGGGACCTCTGAAAGGTCGAGGATGCGCACGCGTCGCCGACCGGTTCGGATTTCGTCGTTGGAAGTTAGATGCAAAGCGAGTTCGGCGAGCCAGCCCAAGGCGTATGATTCCGCAGGAGGCGCGAACATGTAGCTGAGCCGTCGATCAGATATCTTCGACTCGATGCGCGCGATCATCCGCGTGAGCTTCCCGCTGTACTGCCCTGCGCGATCCTGGCCGGCTCGTGCGCCGGCTTCGCGCCCGGTGTCTTTGGCTTTCAGCGCAGCGATGACGCTGCCGAGGTCGAAGGGAACGGCGCTGTCTACCGTGATCTCGTCTGCGAGCTCCTGTTCCCCGCGCTCCTCGAGATACGTGATTTTGGCTTCCATCACTGCGTCGCGCAGGACGGAAGCTTGGTTGACGGCGCTCGAGTCCGAGCGTTCGACGATCAACGCCAGAAGCGCGTCGAAGCGCAAGAGCCAGAACGGAAGGTAGACCACTCCGTGCTGGAGATCGACGTTTCTGTCGCCCGGTGCCGCGACGCGATAGCGAACGACGCTCGGGTCTTGTTCGAGCGGCCCGTACTCGCCGTGCACGTCGAAGACCAGCGCGTTGCCGGTGGGCAGTTGCGCGACTTGTTCGAGGATGTGCGCGGTCGCGTTCGACTTGCCCGAACCCGTGCTGCCGACGATTACGGCGTGGCGCTGGAAGAACCGATTTCCGTTCAAATAAGCGATCGCGTCGGCGTCGATGGTGTATCGACCGAGCCGCAGCCGCGCGTTCAAGCCGTCGTCGCGGCTGATGGACGTCATGAAAAGCGTGAGGTCCTGCTGCTCGAGCGGAAAAGCGAGGTTGCCGATGTCCGGCACGCGATCGAGACTTCGCTTGAAGACGTTGCGCTCTTCGCCTTCTCGTTGCTTAAACGTTCCGACCAGGCCGATGCGAACGACATTGTCGCTCAACGGAAGGTCAGCGCCTGAATCATTCTCTACCAGCTCTTCAGTTTCCGCGATTGCGGTGCGCCTGATGCGTTCGACGATGCCGATCAGGAATTGCTGCGGAGCGTCGACCTGCAGGGCGACGAGCCGGTTGACCTTCAGCCGTTGCAGCTTTTCCGGATCGTTGACTTTCAATATGATCGAGCTCGTATCGACAGACTCGACGGTGCCGAGCGCCTCGCCCGGTTCGAACGTCGGAAACGCGGACCCGTCCGTCACGATATCATCCCCAGCAGTCCCTTCACCGTCCAAAGATCGGCGACGGGTATGACGGTCGGATCAGCTGAGTCGCTCGACCATACGCGGCTTGCGGCGTCGTCCTCACGCTCGATCATCGTGTAGTTCTTTGCTTTTCCCATCAGGCGCTCACGTACCTTATCCGTGAGCGTCCGCGCTAGCACGAGCAGCGGCGTTTCCGCCGATTGGCAGACCCGCGAACAGAGCCGGTCGTCGAGCTGGGGATCGTTGAAGCCGTAGCCAAGTGCAACGAAGGCGCGCGCCCGGCGTATTGCGGCGTCGGCGAGTTGTTTCATGGAACGGTGGATGCCGAGGTCGCCCGTCTCGAATTTGCTTCTCCCTGGTACGATGATGAGAGGTTCGTGCCCGACGAAGACCGAGCGGCGCAGCGGGAGGCGCCAGAAGTCCCCCTTGGGATCGCGAAACCAGTCCACGGAGCCGTGCACCTTGTAGAGCACTACGCCGTACTCGTTTCGCGAGCGATCCGGCCAATGATGCGGACGCGCGCTCTCGTCGAAGCCGCCGATGTAGCCGCCGTAGAAGCCGGTGTAGAATGGAATTTTCTCGAGGCCGCACTGGAACTCGATCAACCGGTCGTAGTTTGACGTTATGATATCGAGGTACGTCCGGCTGAGCTTGAAGTGCGCGAGGAATTGCCGCATCGGACGCGTGTTACCGTCCAGCAGCCTTTCGTATGCGGAGATGTCGGCGCTGAGGACGATCGCGTGCACCGCGTCGCGCACCTCGTGCACGTAGGGGTTCAGAACGTCGAGATCCGACGCTTTTTCGAAGTCCGTGGCGTGCATCTCGCTTTCGAACGCGTCGATGACGTCGGCCGGAACGGTACCGTAGCGAAGGCGCTCGACGACTTGCGTCCCGAGCTGACCCATTGTCGGCAGACCCTCGGCGACCGACATGCCGCTTCCGATGAAGAGAAGCGGCGATCGTTCGATGACATGCTGGCAACTTTGAGCGACTGCTTTGTAATCGATGCTTCCCTCGTAGGATTCGCGGAACGGCCGATTGCTGCAAGTGCCGCATCGGCTTCGGGCTCGCCATTTCGTATACCGGCGAGCGAGGGTGCCTTGTCATCCAAATTGAGTAGCGCTGCCGCGAAACGTCCGTTTCTCGACGTTAGCCGCTATCGGCTTCTTGACTTCCCGACGGTTGCGACTCTGCGCTACGCGTTAAGAGCGGATGGGCGTCTACGCCCTCTTCGCGTGAACGACTGAACATATCGCCATTGTTGAAGTGCGATCCTCGGCAGCAGCGCCGACCGCATCCCGAAGGGGTGGTCAATCCGCATCCGGACTGCGAACGCGGCGAGATGCTCTGGCAGCTAATTAACCGCGGCGAACGGTGGTACGACCGACCCCGCCGGGCGTATAACTATCGAGGAGTCGCATCGGTAGCGAAGGCGAGCCGCGTCAACTCCTCGTGTGATGTAATCGGAGCAACGTTCCATTAGATCTTCTATTTCTGGTTCGAGGAGCGTTTGCACGTAGCGCAAGCGAGTTGATGCGCTGTTCGGCATTGCTGCTTTCGGCATATTGGGAACAGCCCCGCGAACTAAATGGAAAGCAGGCCGCTGTCGGGACGGTAGTACACCGGTCGAATCCCATCGTCGATTTTCAGCGTACCGTCCGGCTGAGCCCGCAGCCGGACGAAGCGGTCGGTCACGTAGATCACCGTCGCCTTGCCGTCCGCACTCGAAGGATGGGGCTGCTTCGGAAATGGGTGATGATATAACGTTCGTTCCCGATCGCTTCTTGAACGTTCTCCGCACCGGTTGCATCGACGGCTTCCGGAGGGACATCGAACCATCGCGGAACGATTGTAACGCGTTTCCTCGAACGAAACGCGTTACCGTACGTGCTGTTCCAGAAGCGCGCCTCTCGATTGATCGGATCATCGCCCTCGCGAGTCGCGAACCCGGAGCGCTCAAGTAACGCGAGTGGGCCTGCAACTGCTTTGGCATCGCCTCGATTGAGGGCTCGTATGTTACGCTGCCCTCTCCTCGATGAAAATCGTCGTGACGGTAGTACAGAACTCGCAACTGCGCGTCGCTCATAAGGCCATAGTAGGTGAGCGTCGCCGAGCGTGGTCTTGATGCATACGGCGTGAAGATTCGCGCCCCACGCGAAGTTCAGGTGCATGCCGTTCTCAAGCGACACGAAACCGGCGTGACCACCGTATGACGCTAGCACGCAATCAGTATTAAACCTTCTACGAGCGGAAGTCGAAACGGCTAATCGTCGAATCACGGCGCAGAGAAGGTCTTTAAGCATTATGCACGGACTGTTGTAACCGCTACAGACACGAATTCGGCGAGTAGGCCGTTACAAAGTGTCGTTAACACTTCATCGACAATGTGAAGACGG
>CAXTIY010000358.1:0-3736 GCA_964244215.1 uncultured bacterium | reverse complement strand
GTCGTGCGTTCGACTAATGCTACGAGCTGCCTCTGCGAACGCTCCTACCGTCGCGCTCCTCCTAATTAACGCGGTGCAAAGAAAAATTTACCGCGTCGCCTTCGTAGTCGCGAGGCGGATTTGCCGAGGTTGGGTAAGATTCCGACCGTGGAGCAAAGCTCACCCGTTCCTGGGATACGTCCCAAGCGCGTGCTCGTTGCCGATGACGACGCGGATGTGTGCGCGCTCCTTCGCGCGGTCCTCGCACCGCTCGCCGTAGTTACGACCGTCGCCGATGCGGAAGCGGCGCTGGAGTTGCTTGCAGCCGAGCCGCCGTTCGATGCCATTATCTCCGATTTCATGCTGCCGGGCATCACGGGCCTCGAATTCGTCAAACGGGTGCGCGACGACGAGTGCGCATACCACATTCCGATCTTGATGATTAGCGGACACGGGGCCTTGGAGATCGGCGAGCGCGCGCGAGCGGCCGGTGCCGATGCGTTTCTCGATAAGCCGTTTACGTTGACGCAACTGCGCGCGGTCGTGCGCAACCTGTTGCGGGGTCCGCGCGTCAGCTTCGCCTAACTAGCCGGCGGTAATGGTACCCGCCGCTCTCAGCGTCGCGCTCGTCGCTGTGTCGCTTGCGCTCGATGTGTTTGCGGTGTGCGTCGGCGTCGGTGCGCGCGGCGCGACACGCGCCGAGAAATTTCGCATCGGCGCGGCTTTCGCGACGGCGGAAGTGGTGATGAATTCGATTGGGATCGCGCTCGGTGCGCTCGCGGGCCGGGCGCTCGGAGATGTCGCGGCTTATGTCGGCTTCGTCGCACTCATCGGTATCGGAGCGTATATGGTGCTCGATTGTCTCCGCGGAAACGAGGAAGACTTCGATCTCTCGAGTGGCTTCGGGCTCGTCGTCGCGTCGCTCTCCATCAGCCTGGATTCGCTAGGCATCGGATTTTCGATCGTATACATCGGTGTGCCGGTCATGCTCACACTCGGGGCGATCGCCGTCGCCTCCGTCGTTGCCTCCTCGCTCGGTTTGATACTCGGCGGCGCGGTCGGACGCGCCGTCGGCGAGCGCGCCGATCTGTTCGCCGGGATCGTGCTCATCGCGACGGGCGTCCTCTTCGCGATACTCAAATACTTACGCATGCAATGACGCCCGGACGTTACGTTTGGCTCGGGACGGCCGTGTATGCGTTGGTGTACTTCGTTCTCGGCTGGGATCGCTACGCGACGTATCATTCGGGTTCGGATCTCGGGCTCTTCACGCAGAGCATCGCGACCGCGTTCGACGGATTCGCGAACACGACCGAAGGCGGCAACCATTTCACGTTTCATTTTTCTCCGATCTTATATGTTTGCGCGCCGCTCTTACTTGCCGCGCGCTCGCCGCTCGCGCTCGTCGCGATCGCGGCGCTCGCCTGTGCCCTCGTCGCGCCGCCGCTCTTTGCAATCGCGCGAAAACGCATGCCGGACCGTCTCGCGCTCGGCGTGTCGCTCACGGCGCTGCTCTATCCGCCGCTCGCCGGAATAGCGTTTGCCGATTTTCATGAGAACGTGTTCGCGCCCGCGCTCACGCTCGCGTTGCTCTGGGCGATCGACGCGCGTCGCTTCGCACTCGCGGCACTCTTCGTCGCGCTGACGCTCGGCATCAAGGAAGATCAAGCGACGATCCTCGGCTTCGATGCGCTGCTCGCGTTCGCGTTCTTTCTGCGCCGCGGCGACCGAGGCGGGGCGTTCTTCGCAGCCGGCGTGGGTGCGGCGAGCGCCGCCGTCTTCGTGCTGTTCTTCGAAGTGGTCCGGCCGCTTGCGGGCGCGCGCGACGTCTGGGGCCCGACGCACTTCTACACCTGGAGCCGCATCGTCGATCCGCGCGGCAGCGCGCCGTGGTATTCGGTCGGCCGTCCCGCGTATTTCTTGGAAGCGCTCGTGCCGCTCGCGTTCGCGCCGCTCGCTACGCCCGCGTTTTTGCTCGCGCTGCCCGCTTTCGCCGAAGTGCTCGCGTCGCACGAGTCGATCGTGTACACGATGGGGCAACACTACGCCGCCGTGTGGATCGGTTACGTCTTATTCGCCTATGCGCTCGCGATCGGCCGTACGTACGCGCGCGCGCCGCGCTCGGCTCGTATCCTCGTGCGTTCGTCGCTCGGATTGTGCGCGCTCGTGCTCGCATTCGCGAGTCCGACGCACTGGGGCCACTATCTTCGCGCGCGTAACGCACACGATGCGCTGCTCGATCGCGTCATCGCGCGCTTACCGGCGGATGCGAACGTCGGCACGCTCGAGGAACTGTACTCTCATCTCGGCTTTAATCCGCACGCGGAACTCGGGCTCGAACGCAATCCCCGCTACGCGTTGCTCGATTCGGCGCTCGCGCATTCGGCGCTGGAGGAACGCTACGAACCCGTGGTATCCGAGGCTTTGCGACGCGGCACCTATCGCGTCGTATGGCGCGACGGTACCGTTACGCTCTACGAGCGCGCGAGCGGACCGGGCGTCGTAAACGCGAAAGCCGCGTCGTAATGGACGTCGGAGCCGCGCTGCTCGCGCGGGCGCGCGCGGCCGGGCGCACCTCCGTGGCCGTGGTCGGCACGAGTAAAAATGCCGGGAAGTCGGTCGTCGTCGCGGCACTGGTCGAGCGTCTATCGCGAGACGGCGTCGCGTTCGGTTTGTGCTCGATCGGACGCGACGGCGAAATTGCAGATGCGCTCGGCGGAGCCCCGAAGCCGCGCTTCTTTTTGCGGCCGGGTGCGACGTTCGCGACGGCGGTAACGCTCGTACCGCGCTCGCCCGCAGTCGAGATCGTCGCGCTCACGCACGAGCGTAGCGCCCTCGGCCGTATCGCCATCGCGCGCACGCGCGCGCACGGCTTCGTCGAGGTCGCGGGGCCGCCGAGCGCGGCCGCGCTACGCCGCATCGTTTATGCGCTCGCGGAGCGCACCGCGTTCGTCGTCGTCGACGGTGCCGTCGACCGCATCGCAGCAATACGCGGTGGCGACGACGCGATCGTTATCGCCGTCGGTGCCGCAACGGCGCCTTCGCTCGGGCGCGCGGTCGACGAGCTTGCGGGGTTCGTCGCGCGTCTGCGGCTGACGCGCGTCGACCCGCGGGCGGAATTCGTCGCGATAGCGGGGGCGCTCACCGCAAGCGCCGCAGCCGCCTTCGCGCGTGCCGGAGAGCGGCGGCAAATCGTCGTCGAGGATCCGACGCGCGTCGCTTTCGGCGGCCGAACGTTTCTCGAACTCGCCGCGCGGCTCGACATCCGGTGCCGGCGCACGTTATCGCCGATCGCGTGCACGGTCGCGCCGCTCTCTGCCGAGCGCGCCTTCGAGCCGGTCGCGTTCGCGCGCGCGGTGGCGAACGCGACCGGTTTGCCGACCTACGACGTGTACGCGAGTACGCTCGCGGAGCCGGCAGCGTGAACGTTCCGTGGTCCGCGGCGACGGGCGCCGCGATCGGCGCGGATTGGCTGCTTGCGGCCATCGCCCCCGCAGGCGATTTCGGACGCCGTGCGCGAGCGGCCGAGCGCGCATATTGCGCGGGCGACGAGAGCGTAGCGGCTGCGGCGCTGCTCGGCGTCGTGACACTTGCAGCCGAGGTTCCGCCCGAACGCCTGGCGGCGATTGCAGCTACGATCGCGGCCGCTCCCGACCCCGCAGCGGCGCTCGTGCGGGCGGCCGGCGGCGGCGTGCTCGACGACGTCGACTTCTTCGAAGTGTCGCGCTTTCTCGACACGCTCGCCGAACTCGCGCCG
>CAXTIY010000357.1:0-3743 GCA_964244215.1 uncultured bacterium | reverse complement strand
CGCTGCTCGAGACGGGCGGCGAAGAAGCGCTGGAAGCGGTCGCGCGTTCGACGGCGTGGCTCGTGCCACGCCAGGTCACGCACGTGGTCGGAGATTGGGCCGCGCAACGCCCGGAACTGCGGCCCGGCGGTTGGGCGTTCCAATATTGGAATAACTATTATCCCGACGTCGACGATACGGCCGTCGTCGCCATGGCGCTACACCGGGAAGATCCCGAGCGGCATGCGGAGCCGCTCGCGCGCGCGGCCGAGTGGGTGCTCGGCATGCAGAGCCAGAGCGGCGCGTGGGGCGCTTTCGATGCCGATAACGAACACTATTGGCTCAACGACATTCCATTTGCCGATCACGGTGCGCTGCTGGATCCGCCGACCGAAGACGTTTCCGCACGCTGCGTCGGCATGTTGTTGCAGATGGGCTACGGGATCCATCATCCCGCCGTCGCGAGCGGGCTCGATTTCTTGCGCCGGACGCAGCAACCGGACGGTTCGTGGTTCGGGCGTTGGGGCGTTAATTATATTTACGGGACGTGGTCGACGCTCAACGCCCTGCGCGTTGCGGGCGAGACGACCGCCAATTCGCAAACGGTCCGGCGCGGCGTCGCTTATTTGCTCCGTTTCCAGCAAGCAGACGGCGGGTGGGGCGAAGACGGCAGCACCTACGATGCAAAGCATATCGGCCTGTGCAAGGAGAGCACGCCGAGCCAGACGGCGTGGGCGCTGCTCGGATTGATGGTGGCGGGCGACCCCCACCATCCGGCGGTTCATCGCGGCGTCGATTATTTGCTTGAACGTCAAAACGAAGAGGGACTTTGGGACGAGCCCTGGGTTACGGCACCCGGATTTCCTCGCGTGTTTTATTTGCGCTATCACGGTTACCGCGCGTTCTTTCCGCTTTTCGCGCTGGCACGTTATCGTAATCTCGTCGAGCGCGGCGAACAGCTACCGCCAATCGGTTTCTAGCGCGCACGTCCGGTTGCGCGTTACCTACGTTATGAGGAAGTGATGTTACGCAAGCTCGCTCGTTTTCTGCCCGTCGTCGCGACGGTATTCGGTTGCGGTTTGTTTGCTTTGGCGAGCGCTCCCGGTGCGGCGATTCCCTATCATGGGGCGCCCGATCTTAAGCTGACGGTCGATCTCGTTACGGCGGGTACGGGGCCTAGCGGCTTCGATTCGAAGGTGCTCTTCAAGAGCATGTACGGCGATTCGATGCCCGCGGAAGCCGCGAAGTTGACCAAACAATACGGCGCCGCCGCGGTCGGCGATTTCTTCAAACTGATGGATTTCTCGATCGCGGACGTGGTACGCATGGCGACACGCGATAAGGTCGCATTGCCCGCCGCAGACGCGCCGCTTTCGCCGATTAAACTCGATCGCAGCATCGTACTCATCGGCCACGCACCGAGCGGGAATTACGACGTCGGCTACATGCTCGAGCGCATGATCTCGCATCCGTACCATCACGAGTTAATGAGGGATTTAAACAGTCACTTTTCGCAAGAGCGCGTAGCGACGTTTCATTCCGTTCTCGGCACCGTCGTAACAGATACCTCGCACATACAATCCTAGCTGGATTCGGCGAAGCCCGACAAGCACTAGCGCGGTAGGTTATACTATGGACGATGCTGGCGCAAGCGATCGTCTTCGACGTCAACGAAACACTGCTCGATATGAGCGCGCTCGATCCGCTTTTCGCCGACGCATTCGGCGATAAAAGTATTCGGCGCGTTTGGTTCGCTCAAACGCTCGCGCTCGCGTTCGCGATGACGATTAACGGTGAGTACGCGCCCTTCGGCGAGCTGGCCAAAGCGGCGCTCGAGATGACGGCGCGCAAACGGGGCGTCGGCTTAGATGAAGAACGCGGGAAGCGAATAATGCGCGGGCTCGCGGCGTTGCCGGCTCACGGCGATGCGCCGGCCGGCCTCGGGCGACTGCGCGCCGAAGGCTTTCGCCTCGCGATCTTGGCACAGGCGAGCATCGCGCTCATCGAGGAGCAACTCGAGAAGGCAAAAATTCGCGAGTACTTCGACGCCATCTTTTCGGCCGATCAGGTGCACCGCTTCAAACCCGCAATCGAGCCGTACGCGCTGGTGCACGATCGGCTCGGCGGCGAGAGGCCGTTGCTCGTTACCGCCCACGATTGGGACGTTGCGGGCGCGATGCACGCCGGGTGGGAAACGGCCTTCGTCGCACGCCACGGTATGTCGCTTAACCCCGTCGCGGAGCGCCCGACGATCGTCGCTCCGGATCTACGCGGGATAGCAGAAGCTATTTGCGCGCGAGTTCCGGCCGGCGTCTCCACTTCCGAGCGCGAAGCACTCGAAGCCTAGGAGCCGGTCGGACTTTGCCCGACAGGCTAGGCTTCGACCGGAAGCCGTTCGCCGTGCGCGAGATCGTCGAGCGCGGCAAGATTCTCGCGTTCGAAAACCGCCATTTGCGCCTTATGATCCGCTGCCATCACTCCGTGCGCGCGCGCATCGACGAGCACGCGCGCGAGATATCCGCCCGTGAACGAGCCCTTCGTTGCAGCGACCGCCTCGGGCGTGCCTTTCGCAACGAGCATGCCGCCGCGGTCGCCCCCTTCGGGACCGAGATCGATCACGTAATCGGCCGTCTTAATCACGTCGAGATTGTGTTCGATCGTGAGCACCGTATTGCCGAGCGCGACGAGCCGCTGCAGCACGTCGAGCAACTTGTGAATATCCGCGAAATGCAGCCCCGTCGTCGGCTCGTCGAGCACGTAGAAGGTTCGCCCCGTCGCGCGCTTCGATAATTCGGTCGCGAGTTTGATACGTTGCGCTTCGCCGCCGGAAAGGGTCGTCGCCGGCTGACCCATCTTGATATAGCCGAGCCCCACTTCGGCGATCGTCTTGAGCCGCGAATGCACGCGCGGAATCGCGCTAAAAAATTCAGCCGCCTCGTCGACGCGCATCTCGAGCACGTCGGAAATCGCTTTACCTTTGAATTTAATTTCGAGCGTCTGCGCGTTATAGCGTTTGCCCTTACATACTTCGCACGGCACGTAAACGTCCGGCAAGAAGTGCATCTCGATCTTGATGATGCCGTCGCCCGCGCACGCTTCGCAACGGCCGCCCTTGACGTTAAACGAAAAACGGCCGGGACCGTAACCGCGAATCTTCGCATCGGGCACGAGTGAGAACAGCTCGCGTATGAGATCGAAGGCGCCCGTATACGTCGCGGGATTCGAGCGCGGCGTGCGGCCGATCGGCGACTGATCGATCACGACCATCTTATCGAGCTGCGCGGCACCGGCGACCGAACCGTACGTGCCGCCCGCGGGCGATCCGTGCAGATGCTGATTGAGCGCTTTGACCAGCACCTCGTTCACGAGCGTCGATTTGCCGCTGCCGCTCACGCCCGTGACGGCCGAGAAAACTCCGATCGGGAAATCGACGTCGAGCCCTTTGATATTATTCGCTTTGGCGTTTCTCACTTTGAGCCAGCCGCGCGCCGCACGGCGCTTCGATGGAATAGCGATGAATTGACGCCCGGAGAGATACGCAGCGGTTAGCGACTCTTCGTTCTGCAAGATGTGATCGAGCGTCCCGACGCTCAAGATGCGGCCGCCTTCGGCACCCGCGCCCGGACCGATATCGACGATGACGTCCGCTTCCCGCATCGTATCTTCGTCGTGTTCGATGACGATAAGCGTATTGCCGAGGTCGCGTAGCGTCTTGAGCGTCGCGAGCAGCCGATCGTTATCGCGCTGATGTAAACCGATCGAGG
>CAXTIY010000356.1:0-3751 GCA_964244215.1 uncultured bacterium | reverse complement strand
CCGTGCTCCAGAGGAACGTCGATATGATCGCCGCCGGCGGTTGGCCGAATTTTAAACGTGCGCGTCGCACCGAGCGAAACGGAAACGATATAGCCCTGCAGCTCCGGCTCGTCGTCGGCATGCCAATCGACGTCGTTACTGCCGTCATCGTACCAGCCGACGAGACACGAGTTGAGCGAGACGCGGAGCGCGGTCTGTAAGTGTTCGCGCATACGCGCGAGTTCGGGTGTCCAGCCGTTCGGAATGTTCGTCGAACCGGCATAGCGGTAAATCGCGCCGTGGTCGCCATACCACGCGACCGTTCGATTCATCGTCATGGCCCCGACGCCGACGTCGACGACTTCGGGTACGAGCGTGATTTCGCTTCGCAAACGAGCGTAACGAGAATCGGCATCGGGGACCGGCGCTTCAAACCAAATGCCGGGAACGATTTGTTCTCGCACGATGCTCCATTAACGCAGTTTAAAGTTGCCGACGCTCATCCCTTCGCTGCAAAGCCGCATCAGGCTCTCACTTAGCGACACGGCTCACGAAGCGATCGTGGGCGAAGATGGATGTGCGGAGGGGCGTTTCGCAAAGTCATGAAAACCTATCGCGTTATGCCAAAAGCCGTTCAGCTCTCATCCTACGGTGGAATCGATCAACTCAAATTCATCGACGTCGCGAAGCCGGAGCCGGACGCGGGCGAAGTCGTCGTGCGGGTCGTTGCCGCCGGCACGAACCCGGGTGAGATTGCCATTCGCGAAGGTCTGCTCAAAGATATGTATCCGATGGACTTCCCGTTTGGGGAAGGCGCGGATTTCGCGGGACGCGTCGATTCCGTCGGCACGGACGTGACTGAATTCGCGCCGGGTGACGAGGTGCTGGGCTGGTCGGAACGACGTTCGGCGCAGGCGGAATACGTAGCCATCGACCCGGCGCAACTGATCCCCAAGCCGCCGGCGCTCGATTGGTTTCGTGCCGGAAGCCTTTTCGTCGTCGCGACGACCGCCGTCGCCGCCGTGCGTGCGGTATCGCTGAAAACCGGAGACGTCGTGGCGATTAGCGGCGCAGCGGGGGGTGTAGGGTCGCTCGCCGTGCAGCTCGCGCGGCGCACGGGTGCGCGCGTTATCGGAATCGCGAGCGACGAGAGCGCGCCGTTTCTCCGTTCCGTCGGCGTCGAACCCGTCGCATACGGTGATGGCCTCGGCGAGCGATTGAAAGCGGTCGCCTCGGGAAAACTCGATGCTTTTATCGATCTCTTCGGCGGCGGTTACGTGGACCTCGCCGTCACGCTCGGCATCGCGCACGAGCGCATCAACACGATCATCGATTTTGCTGCGGCGCAGAAACATGGCGTTAAAGCGGACGGGTCGGCGGCGGCTACTTCGCGTGAAACGCTCGCGAACGTCGCGGACCTCATCGCGTGGGGCGAGATCGTCATGCCGCTAGCCGCAATCTATCCTTTTGCGTCGGTGCGCGACGCATATATCGAACTCGCGCGACGCAAGGCCCGCGGCAAGATCGTGCTCGCGCTCGATCCGAAGATCGCGGAGGCGATCCGGCCGCCCAAGTAACATGTTATCGCAGAGCTCGTCTCGAGGCCCGACAGCCGATGATCTGGGGATGTTGCTCGTCCCGTTTGCACTCGGCGCGCGCAACGAGCCCGGTTGCCTGCAATACGTTTTGCTGAAAATTCAAGGCGACCCGGGACAGTTCATGACGTACGAAGTGTGGGTCGATCGTCCGGCGCTCGACGCACACAAGCGCCCGCACTTATCGCCGCATGTCCGAAGCTCACGCCCCTTCTCGCAAAACCGTTGCCGCAGTTATTCTTGGACGCGTTGAAGTAGCCGGATCGGCTCGAAGAAACTACGTCACGTTAGAGAATGTGGTCGGCTGCAAGAACGCGTTGTCGAACGAGCTGACGAGGGCTCCGTTCTGCTCCGTTTCGCTCCGTTTCTGCAGCCACTCGGGGTCCGCTGAAAATGACGTCCATTTTTCCTCGCGCTCGGCCATCGAGTCCCAGGCGAGAAGGTAGATGAGGTCGTGATTCGAGCCGCCGACGAGGATCGTCCAGAAGCCCGCCTGACGGATGTGCAGACGCTGCCAGATCGGTAGCGTTACGTGCTCGAACCGCTTCAGCAAATCGGGTAAGCGCCCGGGCATGGCGTGATAGATGCGCTGCTCGTAAATCATAACGTACTTACACTTTCCGAGAAAAGTTGCGCGGCGATCGTCTTAGCGCGACCACAGTCAGCGTCCACGCACGAGCGCTCTAATCAACGTGTCGCCCTGTGGCGAGCCGAAGCCGGTAACGAGATCGAATCCGGGCTGCGCATAAAATTCGCCGTTGAACCCCTTCACCTCGTCGTGAAACGTGCTCTCGTACGCGGCCGTCGCACCGATTCGGTAAACGATCGGATTGAGAAACCCGATCGGCGGCTTCGCCGAGGCCGCCGCGAATTGATTGGCGAGCGCGATGTAACCCGCCCACAGGGGAGCCGCGTAACTCGTTCCGCCGCTTCCGGTGTAGCAGCTACCGTCGAAGCAACTGTAGTTGTCCGTGTCCGCATCGCCTGCGATGTCGGGCACGTTGCGTAGCGTCTTCGAGCCGCCGTTCGCGGCGGTTACGAACGGTACTTGGTAGGCCGGAATCGGAATGTTATTCGGTGAGGGGCCGCCGCCGCTAAAGCGCCAGCCCTTCTCTTTGAGCCACGCACCGCCGGGACGACTCGTCGTTAGGTCCGTTCCGCCGACGGCGGTCACGAAGCGGTCGTCGGAGGGCCAAACCCCGCCCTTGGCAAGTTTGTAGCCGTAATCGCCCGTCGCTACGAGAAAGCTCTGGCCTTGTGCGGCCATCTCCTCGAAAATCGGATCGAGTTCTACGGGGTCCGCTTTAAAACCCCACGAGCAACTTAATTGTTTGCTCGTGTCGTCGCTCGCCATCTGGTTGATGATGGAGACGTCGTGATGGCCGACGTACACGACGAGTTGTTTGAGGCCGGGCGCCATCGAAATCGCTTCTTCGATATCGAGGACTTGCTCCGAATCGTCTTTGCACTTTCCCGTACACGTAAGCTCGGCGCCGTTGACTGATTCGCCGACGATCGGAACGCGGTCGCGCTGCCCGACGCTCGAGAAATACGCGGATACGTCGCTTACATTGTAACCCGGATATTCGTAGAGTCCGACCGACTGGCCGGTGCCGATTAGGGCGCTGCCGCCGTAATATGCGGCCCGGATATCGCTGCCGATGAAATTACCGTCCGGGCCGGAACCAGTCGGAACCGTTTCCGCCGCCGCGGCCCCGGCGCGCACGAGGTGCGATACCGGCACGTCCTCGTCGTCGAGGCCGGAGATGTGTAACACGGGCACGGCGAGATCGAGCGTGGGCTCGCGATCGGGCGCGTAAAACGTGCGCGCCTCTCGCGCGAGCCGGTACATGCCGATCCTGACGTGGAACGCGCGCTCGACGTCCGCGACTGAAGCGCTCGCGTCGAGCACGCGCCGATTTGCGGCGAGGCCGTGCGGATGCAAGTCGTGCGCGATTGCGAAGCGCACGAGCGACCGATACTCTGCGACGCTCGGCCCGAAGTTTGCCGTGAATTCATCGACGCTCAAGTAGTGCCGGAACTCCGGGCTCGCCGGATCGTAAATCGCATCGAGCAGGGCACGCAGTCCCGCTTCGCTACGTCCCGGTACCGATAACATAGCTTCCATCGCCTGCTCCGGCGCGGGCCTGCCCACGAAGCGAGCCGTTCCACGCGCG
>CAXTIY010000355.1:0-3774 GCA_964244215.1 uncultured bacterium | reverse complement strand
GATTACGTACGATCTGGCGTGCAACTGGAAACTCGTTTTCCAAAACTATTCGGAATGCTACCATTGTCCGCTCGTCCATCCGCAGCTCGATAAGCTTTCGCCCTCGGATAGCGGTCGCAACGATCTGAGCGAAGGTCCGATTCTCGGCGGCTATTCCGAACTGCGTCACGACGGTGCGAGCCTCACGACGAGCGGCACGACGTCCCGCCCCGCGCTGCCCGGGGTCACGGGCGAGGAGCTCAACCGCGTCTATTACTACACGCTCTTTCCCGCGATGCTTCTGAGCCTGCATCCCGATTACGTGATGGTCCATTTCGTTACGCCCGTCTCGGCCGGCCGCACGCGCGTCGTGTGTGCGTGGCTCTTCGATCCGGCGACGATTGCCGAGCCGGGCTTCGATCCGAGCGACGCCGTCGAGTTTTGGGACGTAACGAATCGTCAAGATTGGCGCGTTAACGAGTTAACGCAAGCCGGCGTCTCGTCTTCGGCATACACGCCCGGGCCATACGCGCAGCAAGAGGGTTTACTCGCCGCGTTCGATCGTCATTATTTGCGTGCGATGGGCGCGCGCGCTTAGATTAAGCCGCGCAAGGCCGTGCGCCGGGCGCGGCGTTCGTGTCGTCCTGCATACAGATAGACGGCCACGCCGCTTCCCACCATCACGACGGTCGCGCCGAGCACCTTCGCCACGGCGAGCACCTTATTGGGTTCGTCATCTGCCGGAACGATTGCGAGGACGATGGCGCTGAGCGTGGTGAACGCGCCGACGACTGCTGCGGCGGAGACGGTATAGCGACCGCCCGGAATGCGAATCATGCCTGCGCTCGGGCGTGCGTCGCAGAAGCGGAACGCCGCGGCAAATAGAAAGAGAAACGGGAGAAGCGTTACGATGACCGTCGTGCTGACCATCACTTCGTAGGCGCCTTTTACGCTCGTGCCGCCCTGCCCGAGAAACACGAAGACGGCTGCGATGAGCGCTTGGCAGATGAGCGCCGTTGCGGGTGAACCGTAGCGAGGATGGATGCGGCCGAGCGCCGCCGGCAGATAACGGTCGATGCCGACGACGAATGGGATGCGCGCGCAAGCGCCGAGCCATGCGCCGACGCTGCCCATGCAGCTGACCGCAACGAGAATCGCGCCGAGCGGCGTGAGGATCTGCCAGCCGAAAAGGCTCGCGCCGCGCGAGACCGTCTGCATCACGCCGGACGACGCGCTGACGGCATCCGGTTTCAAAACGGCGAGCGCGCTCGCGGTGCCGAGGATATAGATGATCGCGATCGCGGGCGCGGCAAGGGCGAGCCCGAGCGGAATCGCGCGGCGCGGGTCGCGCACTTCACCGCCCATGAACGACACGGCTTCGGGACCCGTCCACGCGAACGCGATCACCGACCAAAAGATGATGTCCTTGAGCGCGATTCCCGGGCGTAACGTCGCTGCGTTGAACGGGGTCGCGCTGCCGAATCGTAGCCACACCGCAAGTCCGAGAGCGATGAGCATAATCGTAATCGACCAGCGACAGATCGCGCCCGCGGTGTTCAACCATTTACCGACGCCGAGACCGAGCACGTTGACGCCCGTGCCGAGCGCGAGCCCGATCAGAGCGACGGTGATGAAGAAAGGCCCCGAAGTCGCGAGTGCTCCGCCGCTATTCCCGGTGACGAAGAGAGCGTTGCCCGCCGCGAAATAGAGCAGCGCCGGAAAGTACGGCAGATTCGCCGTCCAGTACATCCAGCCCGTAATGAATCCGGCGAACGGTCCGAAGGCGCGCTTGCTCCAGATGTAGAGCCCGCCTTCTTCGGGATAGTGCGACGAGAGATGCACGACCGCGATCGAAAGCGGCAGAAACATGACGAGACCGCCACCGACCCAGATGACGAGCGACGACGGGCCGGCCGCGGCCGCCGTCGCGATCCATTGCAGATTGGAGCCTGCCACGACGAAGAAGAGCGCGACGTCGCGCAAGCCGAGACTACGGTGAAGTTGCGGCTGCGGCGCCTCTGCGGTCGCTTCCATGAAGGCACTCACCGCGCGAGGTCCGTTACAGTTTCAGGCGCAGGCTGAGATACGCCGAGAACGGTTGGATGAGCGAACTGCCGCCGTCGTTGTACGAGCCGAAGCTCGGCTCGTAGGGATAGCGCAGGAAGGTCTGCACGTTGTCGCTGGGATTGTACGCGTTACCGACCGGCGTGACGTAACTCTGCAGGGAGCCGTAACTGCACACCTGCGGCGACTCGTAGTAGGTGAACGCCGTGTGCTGGCCACCGAAGCAGCGATTGATGATGTTCGCGAACGTTCCGACCAGTTCGATATTTTTGGAAACCTGATACGACACGCGCATATTCGCGAGCAGTTCTGCCGGTTCGCGGAAAGCGCCGATCGCGTCGAATTGATTCGTATAAGGATCGGGAATGGCGTTGAGCATCCCGGCGCAGGTCGTCGCGTCATACGGAGCTCCACCGGCCGTCCCGTAGGCATAGCGTGGATCGCGCGCGGTCGTCGCGCCGCCGAGAACCGCGCAACCGGCTGCGGGGTCGATGCCGGGCGTGGTTTCCGGTGCCCCGTAACGGTTTCCGGCTTCCAGCTGGAAGGACGGCGTGATCGTAAAGCGATCGTGTTTGTAATTCAATATTAGCGTTGCGACGTAGGGAAATTCGAACGAGTTCGCACCGGAGCCAATGCCGGCGGGAAACACCGAATACGGTAGATACTTGCCGTTTGGATCGAGCAACGGCTGGGGCGGCGCGTTCCAATACGGATTCGCCACCGCGCCCGCAACGGCGCAAGCGGATGCGGCCGTGCCGAGGTAACAGGGAGCGGCGGCCGCGCCGTTCGAGGGCGTAATGTTCGCGACTCCTTTGGTCACGCCGCCACATTTGACGTCGGCCGCACGAGTTGCGCAGTACGACGTGTACGCGTTGTATTGTACGATGTCGGCATTGATGGGGGATACGATGCTGCTGCCGTTGGAGAGCGACGAATACTGCACGTAACTGTTGGTATAGGCAAACGACAGCTGGCCTGCAAAACCGTTGCGTCCGAAATCGCCCTTATTGATTGCTAGTTCGAAGCCTTCGGAGGTCTGCTTGCCGATGTTGAAACCGGAGATGAGGCCCGATTGTTGGTTGAGTGTGAAGTTCTCTATTTCGTCGTGCGTTTGCCGATAGAACGGCGTGAGTTTGAACGAGAGATCCGTTCCCTTAAACGCATGTTCGAGCGAGAAATCGGCGTTGTACGAGACGGAGGGACGCACGTCGTGACTCGGCGTCGCGAAACCATATGAATAGAAGGCCGGCGCTAGAAAATCCGGCAAATTCTGCTGCAAAGCCGAATACTGCTGGTACGCCGAGCTCGGCTGTTCGTTGTATTTACCGTAGCTCGCGCGCAGGACCGTGTTCGGATCCAGCGCGTACGTCGTCCCGAGGCGCGGTTGTAAGATATCGTAATCCGAACGTTGGCCCGAAACATTTTGTAAATTGAGCGCTTGATAGCCGGCCGAGGCGCACGAAGTTGTAATCGGATTGGGCGTCGTCGCAAATGTGGTCTTATCGATCAGGTTTCCGGAGGTCGGGTCGTAACACGTATCTTTGTTATACGCGTTGAACCAGAATGCGCGGGCGGGGGTGCCCGTGGTATCGGCACCGATATAAGTATAGTGGTCGAGCCGTAAGCCGAGGTTCAGCGTCAATTTGTCGAACGGCTTGTATTGATCGGTCAGCGAGTAGCCGCTAAAGATCGGCTTGACTTGATTGTATTCACCGTATTGGCCGTTTTCGA
>CAXTIY010000354.1:0-3792 GCA_964244215.1 uncultured bacterium | reverse complement strand
GTTGCGGATCTGGCCGAAACCGGGCGTCTCGTCGACGCGCACGAGTTCTTCGCCGCTACATACGATCGCGACTCGCGGGCGCCGAACGACGCAAATCTTTGCGTAGCCGGCCGCCGCGAGAAGTCCGAGCGTTCCCGGCCCGAGTACCACGCCCGCGGCGATGAGTAAATCGCCGCGCAGCGCATCCTCCCCTGGTGGAAAAACGTGTGCGCCGGCGCGTGCCGGACGTTCGAAACGAATGCAATCGCCGATCACGGCGACGTCTTCGATCGGCACGACGGCGTCCGCGCCGACCGGGAGCGGCGCGCCCGTGGCAATAGCCGTTGCGGTCGACGTTTCTTGGGCCGAGCCGCCTCCTACTTCGGCATAAATCGTGCCACGGATTGGAAGCGTCACCGGTGCACCGTCCGTATCGCGTGCCCGCACTGCAAACCCATCCATTGCCGAGCGCGCGAAGGGCACGAGATCTTCTCGTGCATGCACGTCCGAGGCTACGATTCGGCCGAGAG
Source organism: uncultured bacterium (assembly GCA_964244215.1). GTDB lineage: Bacteria > Vulcanimicrobiota > Vulcanimicrobiia > Vulcanimicrobiales > Vulcanimicrobiaceae > CAXTIY01. The sequence goes on along the minus strand of CAXTIY010000354.1, from coordinate 3,283 downwards.
CCGCTTCGAGAGATATCGTTTCTACCGAGAGCGGCACGCAGGCCGCGATGATGCGCCGCTGCGCTTGCGCGAGTCCGATCACGGCGTTACGTGACGATGCGGTGCGCGTTCGTGTAGATATTAAACCGCTTCCCGCGCAAAAAACCGATTACGGTTATGCCGAACTCGGTTGCGAGATCGACTGCCAGACTGCTCGGCGCCGATACGGCACAGAGCACCGGAACGCGCGCCGCGAGCGCCTTTTGAACGAGTTCGTAGCTCGAGCGGCCGCTGACGAGAACGATCGATTCGGAGAGCGATCGGCGCTCGAGCAGCGACCAACCGATGAGCTTATCCATCGCATTATGGCGGCCGACGTCCTCGCGTACGGCGAGAAGCTTTCCGCTGCGATCGAACGCCGCCGCCGCGTGTAAGCCGCCCGTTTGTGCGAAGACTTTTTGCGCCGCGCGCAAACGTTCGGGAAGCGCTACGATCGTCGCCGGATCCACGGTGAGATCGTCGTCGAGCTTCGTTAAACCGCGCGTATGCAGCGCGTCGAGATTGGCCCTGCCGCAAACGCCACACGCACTCGTCGTCGTGAAGTGACGCTCGAGCCGCTCTAAATCGGGTAACGCCGTCCGCGCGAGATCGACGTTGACGATATTATATTGCTGCTCCGGATCGACTTCATCGCTCAAGCAGTACGACATGCCGCGCAAATCGGCGAGCTCCGTGACGACGCCCTCGTTGTGCAGAAATCCGGCGACGAGTTCGAAATCGTGGCCCGGCGTGCGCATCGTTATGGCGACCGTGCGCCGTTCCCCAGCCGCGCGTAAACGGATCTCGAGCGGCTCTTCCGTCGCCAGGCGATCGAAACGCGACGTCGCTACGCCGTCTTCGATGACGACGACGCGCGCTTCGACGGTCGGTCCGGGCCGCGTTTCGCCGGTACCGCTAATGGGGTCTGCGGTCATGGCCTCGTGAAACGTCCGCGCATCGCCGACGATTTAGGAGGTACGATGCGAGGCGCCTCCCAGCGCAGTCGAATGTCGGCGCTTCGATATGAGCGAAGGGTACAAAGTGAACGAACTCTTCACCGTCATGCCGCCGCAGGAGGCGCTCGAAATGCTCCTCCGCTACTGCGCGCCGGTGGACCGGGTCGAGCATATCTCGCTTTCGACGGCGCACGGTCGCGTCGTCGCCCAAAATTACCATGCCGGCGAGACCCTCCCGGCCTTCGCACGTTCGACGATGGACGGATACGCGGTTCGAGCGGCCGATACGTTCGGCGCCTCGGAGTCGGCGCCCGCGTATTTCGCGCTATGCGGGGAAATCGCAATGGGCACCGTGCCACAGCTTAACGTCGGCGCGTTCGAAGCCGCGCGCATCTATACGGGCGCGATGCTTCCACAGGGCGCAGACGCCGTGATTATGGTCGAGGATACGAACGCGCACGGCGATCAAATCGAACTGCTCGCGGCCGCGGCACCCGGGGAAAATATCGTCGGCGTCGGTGAGGACGTGCGGCGCGGGGACGTTGCGATTGCATCGGGGCGTCGCTTGCGCGCGCAAGATGTCGGCGGATTGGCCGCGCTCGGTTTAACGCACCTCGCTGTCGTCGAGCGACCCCGGATCGCCGTTCTCTCGACGGGCGATGAGGTCGTTTCGCCCTCCGCAACGCCCGCGCTCGGCCAAGTCCGCGACGTCAACGCGACGACGATTGCGGCCGTCGTCGCGGCCGCGGGTGGCGAAGTCGTGAATTGCGGCATCGTGCGCGATGACGAAACCACGTTGCTCGCAGCGACGCAGGCGGCACTCGAGCGAGCGGACGCGCTCGTGCTTTCGGCGGGCTCCTCCGTCTCCGACCGCGACTTGACGGCGCGCGTAATCGAGCGATTAGGCCGTCCGGGGATTCTCGTGCACGGCATCGCGATTAAGCCCGGGAAGCCGACGTTGATCGCCGTCGCAGACGGTAAACCCGTAATCGGATTGCCGGGCAATCCCGCAAGCGCGCTCGTGCTCGCCTGGCGGATCGTAGCACCGCTCGTGCGGCGGCTCGCGGGCGAACGCGCCTGCGAAGTTGCGGCCGGAAGTGAAGTGGATGCCGATCTTACGGCTCCCGTGCGCTCTCGGCCGGGCCGTGAGGATTACGTTCCTTGCACGCTCGAACGAGTAGCCGGCCGCCTACGCGCGACGCCTATTTTCGGAAAATCGAATTTAATTTTTACCCTCGTTCGCTGCGACGGTCTCATTACGATTCCCCTAGACCAGAGCGGCATCGCCGCGGGCGAAACCGTGCGTGTAATTATACCGTGACGACGCCCTACGGCCACGCGCCCTTTCTCACGGACATTCCGCTCGAAGCGGCGCAGGCGCGCTTCGACGAAGCGCTCGACGCCGCGAACGTTCGCAACGACGACGACGAGCGCGTTCCGCTCGGACACGCGCTCGGACGCGTCACCGCGCGGCCTGTTTTTGCGCGGCTTTCCTCGCCGCATTACCATGCCTGCGCGATGGACGGGTTCGCCGTATCTGCGGCAGTAACGCGCGGCGCGACGGAGACGGCGCCGCTCGTGTTGCGCATCGATACGGATGCGCGCGTCGTCGATACGGGCGATCCGCTGCCGCCGGAGTGCGATGCGGTCATCATGACCGAAGACGTCGAGCCGCAGGGCGACGGCGCTATTCTCATTCGAGCATCGGTCGCGCCGTGGACCCACGTCCGGCCGATCGGTGAAGACATCGTCGCGACCGAAGCCGTCGTGCCGAATCGGCGGCGCCTGGAACCGGCAGACCTCGGCGCAATCGCAGCCGCGGGGTTGAGCGACGTTTCGACCGTCCGGCTGCCGCGCGTCGCCATCATCACGACGGGCGACGAACTCGTCGATCCGAGCGTCGAGCGCCCCGCACGCGGCGCGATCGTCGACTCGAACGGCGTTCTCTTGGCGGCAAGCGTCGTTTCGTACGGTGGCGTACCGATTCGCTATCTGCGCGTTCCCGACGATCGCGCGTTACTCGAGCGGGCGGTTGCGACGGCGATGGAGGCGTGCGACGTCGTCGTGGTCAACGCCGGGAGCTCGGCCGGGCGCGACGATTACACCGCAGCGATATTCGAACGCCTCGGTACGGTGCTCGTGCACGGGGTCGCAATCCGGCCCGGCCATCCGCTCGTGCTCGCGCTGGGGGCGCCGCGCGAGGGCCGGCGCATTCCCTTACTCGGTATCCCCGGCTATCCCGTGGGCGCCGCGATTTGCGCCGAACTCTTTTTACGGCCGCTGATCGAACGGCTCGCGCATCGCGAATC
>CAXTIY010000353.1:0-3794 GCA_964244215.1 uncultured bacterium | reverse complement strand
CGAGGTGATCAGCGACGTTCGCAGCGCCCTGCACGAATCCGGTATCGCGGCCGCGCGGATCATGCTCGAAATAACGGAGAGCGCGCTTTTGGAAAACGGCACGCGCGCCGCGAGCGTGCTCGACGAACTCTCCTCGCTCGGCGTGCGCCTCTGCATCGACGACTTCGGCACCGGTTATTCGTCACTGCGGTACCTTCACGAATATCCGATCGACGTGCTCAAGATCGACCGTTCGTTCGTGTATGCGGAAAGCGGTGGCCTCGCAAACGAGCCGATCGTGCATATGCTCTTAACGCTCGCGCGTTCGCTCAATATGTCGGCCATCGCCGAAGGCATCGAGACGGCGCAGCAGCGCGACGCCCTGGCTACCAGCGGCTGCCGGCTCGCGCAGGGCTATTTCTTTTCGAGACCGCTCAGCGAAGCGAACCTCATGCATTGGATCGCCGCGCAGCGGCCGAACAACGCGGAGCGCGTCACGGTCGCTTGAGGCGGCGGGTCGCGATCCAGGGTCGCAGCCGGGCTTCTTCGCCTTGGTTGCCGGGTTCGAAGTAGGCGCGGCCGGCGAGATTGGCCGGCAGGTACGCTTCGAGGCGTTCCGCGGGCGGCAGATCGCCGCCCGCGCCGGCAGCCGCATAGTCGTCGTGCGCGTAGCGATAGTTCGCTCCGTAGCCGAGGCCGCGCATCAAGCCCGTCGGCGCGTTACGCAAATCGAGCGGCACGGGATCGTTACGCGTCGCCTCCACATCGGCGAGCGCGTTTTTGTACGCGCGCCCGACGCTGTTGGATTTCGGCGCGGTCGCCAGATACAGCGTCGCATGCGCGAGCGGATAGAAGCCCTCGGGCAACCCGATGAAATGCACGGCCTGCTGCGCCGCGATCGCAACCGAGAGCCCGCGCGAATCGGCGAGCCCGACATCTTCGGAAGCTAAGATGACGATGCGCCGCGCGATGAATAACGGATCTTCGCCTGCATCGAGCATGCGCGCGAGCCAATACATGGCGCCGTCGGGATCGCTGCCGCGCACGGACTTTATAAAAGCGCTGATAACGTCGTAATGGTTGTCGCCCTTCTTATCGTAGGCGACCACGCGGCGCTGCATGGCGTCGGCGATAAGCGCCGCATCGATGTGCGGCAGGCCGTCCTCGCCCGCAAGCGCGGCGCTCGCCGCAAATTCGAGCGTCGAGAGCGCCACGCGAGCGTCGCCGTTCGCGATGCGCACGAGCGCCTCGAGCGCGTCGTCGTCGAGGGCGACGCGAGCTGCGCCGAGGCCCCGCTCCGTATCGGCGAGCGCGCGCCGCACGAGTAGCGTAACGTCTTCATCCGATAGCGCGTGCAAGACGAACACGCGCGAGCGCGAGAGGAGCGCCGAATTCACTTCGAACGACGGATTCTCCGTCGTCGCGCCGATCAGCGAGATCGTGCCGTCCTCGACGTAGGGCAAGACCGCGTCCTGCTGGCCCTTATTGAAGCGGTGAATTTCGTCGATGAAGAGGACCGTTCGCTTGCCGAGCGTGCGCGCGCGTTTGGCTTGCGCAACGACCGCGCGCAAATCGGCGACGCCGGCGCTCACGGCCGAAAGACCGACGAACGTCGAGCCCGTGGCGCCCGCGATCACTTCTGCAAGCGTCGTCTTGCCCGTCCCGGGCGGTCCCCACAGGATCATCGAGGGAACGTTGTCCGCTTCGATCGCGCGCCGCAGCGCGTGGCCTTCGCCGACGATGTGACGCTGGCCGACGTATTCGGCGAGCGTGCGCGGCCGCATACGCGCCGCAAGCGGTTGCGGCGCCTCGCGTTCGAATAAGCTCGCGCCCGTGCCGGGCCGCGGATTCATAAGATACGCTTCTTCGGTTTCTTCGTTGCGGCGGGCACGGCGCCGGCCGCAGGGGTCTCGACGGGCGTCGTAATCGTCACGTTGCCGTTGCCGTCGAGTTGCCCCGAAAGCGTATCGTAATCGAGTGCGGCCGCTTCGATGATACGATCGCCTTCGCGAACGCGGACGTGACCTTCCATATGCAGATGGTGGTTCGCGTCGTCGAGTACGGCACGATCGGAGGTCGCTTCTTTTCCGCCCTCTTGCGTGAAGTGCATGTTACCCGTCGCGACGTAGAGTTTGCGATTACCGTCGGCGTCGAGCGTATCGCACGTGAGCGTCGAAGGCTTTTGCGTGAATGCCGACGCTTTGCCGCTCGCGGGCGTACTGCCGGTTTGATGGATGACGACGTGGCCCGTCGCGTGTAGCATCTTGCGCTCGGAATTACCGTTGCCTTGGTCCGCGGCGATATCCGTGCCTTCGCGCGTCGCAAAAAACCGGACCGGAAAACTAAAATTACCGTTGTTAAAATTGTAATGAAACTGCGCCGTCTTGATCGTGTCGAAGCCCGCGAAGTGGCTCAGGGGCGAAGCGCCGGCACCGCTGGTTTGAGCTTGCGCGCCGGGGGGCCGCACTGCGGCGAGCGCTATCGCATAAGCGATAACGTACCTCCGCGCCGTCATGTGGCTACACGTCCCAAAGCGCCCTCCAACACGGCCAAGCTAATCGCTCCCTCGCGTACGAGGCGCGGAATGCGCTCGGAAACGTCGAGCACGGTCGATTCGATCTGCACGAGCGTCGATCCGTCGTCGATGCGGATGTCGGCCGCCGGCAGATCGAGCGGATTACCGATTCCGGTAAAAGCGGCCGCGCCGCTAAAGTTAGCACTCGTCGCGGCGAGCGGGCCGCAGCGATCGAGAATAGTCGCGCAGAGCGGATGGTTCGGAACGCGTAAACCGATCGTCGAAAGCCCGGCCGCGACCCACTCGCCCACAAACGAAAGGCGCCGTACCACGATCGTCAGCGGCCCGGGCAAAAATGCGTGCGCCGCGGCAGCCGCCAAATCGTTCCCGGGCGCGTATTCGAGAAGCTCTTCCAACGTGCTGAAGTGCAGCGCGAGCGGTTTATGTGCGGGGCGATGTTTTGCGGCAAAGATGCGCGCCACGGCCTCACGCCGGAACGGATCGCAGCCGATGCCGTACACCGTGTCCGTCGGAAAAATAACCGTCCCGCCATGCTGCACGACGGTCGCGACGGCGTCCGCGAGAATCGCGGGCTTCATGCGTCGCGCCGATATCGTGCGCATTAACGCCGCACGCAAATTACAACCGTACGCGCAGACCCGTCCCGATCGCCACGCACGACAGCGGGTCGTCGGCGATGATCACGGGGATGCCCGTCACTTCACCGAGCAACGTGTCCAAACCGCGCAAGAGCGCGCCGCCGCCGGTGAGGATGATGCCGCGGTCGATGATGTCGGCGGCGAGTTCCGGCGGCGTTTTCTCGAGTACCGACTTAACGGCTTCGACGATCGATTGTAGCGGCTCGGAAAGTGCCTCGCGCACTTCTTCGCTCGTAATCTTCACCGTTTTCGGCAAGCCGTTGATGAGATCGCGGCCGCGAATCTCCATGACGATTTCTTGTTCCAAGCGATACGCGCTGCCGATGCGAATTTTTATTTCTTCGGAGGTACGTTCCCCGATCATGAGATTGTAGATACGGCGCACGTGACGGATGATCGCTTCGTCGAGCTTATTGCCCGCCACGCGCAGCGATTGCGATACGACGATACCGCCGAGCGAGATAACGGCGACGTCGGTCGTGCCGCCACCGATGTCGACGACCATGTTGCCGTTAGGTCCGTCGATCGGCAGGCCCGCGCCGATCGCGGCCGCCATCGGCTCTTCGATAATTTCTACGCTGCGAGCGCCCGCGAGTTTGGCCGCGTCGCGTACGGCGCGCTCTTCGACGCTCGTTATTTCG
>CAXTIY010000352.1:0-3805 GCA_964244215.1 uncultured bacterium | reverse complement strand
CCGAGAATCGTCTCGACGCCGCGCATCTTCGCAAACGAGAACACGGGCACTTTGACGACGACGAACGGCGCATCGGGCAAGAGTCCCGTGCCGTAGGGCATGTCCGCAAGCTTCTCCCCGAGCGCGACCCGCGTCGCCGCAGCCACGAGATTGATGCCCGTGGCTTTCGAGATGATCGGGACCGTGCGGCTCGCGCGCGGATTCGCTTCGATGATAAACAATTCGCCGCCGTGAATGACGAATTGAATGTTAATGAGCCCTCGCGTCTCGAGTTCGTGCGCGATCGCGCGCGTGACGTCGAGAATGCGCCGTTGCATCGCCGCATCGATCGTCTGCGGCGGATAAACGGATATCGAATCGCCCGAGTGAATGCCCGCGCGCTCGACGTGTTCGAAGATGCCGGGCACGAGAATGTCGCTCCCATCGTACACGGCATCGACTTCCACTTCGAGTCCGCGCAAATACTTATCGACCAAGAGCGGTGCGCCCGGAGTAATCGGCGGCGCCGTCTCGACGTAGCTCGCGAGTTGCCCCTCGTTATACACGATTTCCATGCCGCGGCCGCCGAGCACGTACGACGGACGAACGAGCACGGGGAAGCCGAGTTCGCGCGCGATCGTACGCGCTTGGCGGAACGAGGTCGCGGCCCGGCCCTCGGGCCGCGCCACGCCGAGTCGCTGCAGTGCCGCTTCGAATTTCTCGCGGTCTTCGGCCATGTCGAGGCTCTTGCGATCGCTGCCGATAATGCGCACGCCGCGTCGCGACAGTTCGGCTGCGAGATTGATTGCGGTCTGGCCGCCGAAGGCGAGCATCACGCCGCTCGCATGGGTCGCATCGTAAGCCGCCTGCACTTCGTCCGCCCCCGGCGGCTCGAAAACGAGCGTGTCGCTAATATCAAAATCGGTCGAGACGGTTTCGGGGTTATTATTGACGACCACGGCGGCCCGGCCGGCTTCGCGGAGCGCCCACGCCGCATGCACGCAGCTGTAGTCGAACTCGATGCCTTGACCGATGCGGATCGGCCCGCTCCCGACCACCACGACCGCATCGCCCGGCGGTAAGCGCATCTCGTCGCGTTCGTTACGCGACAGATAATAGTACGGTGAGCGCGCCGGAAACTCGGCAGCCGCGGTATCGACCATCCGGAACGCGACGTTGCCCGGTGCCAAGCCTGCAACCGCCGCGTCGCCCGAGAGAACCTCGAGCGAACGCCGCGAGTAACCGCATTCGAATGCGGTCGCGACGTCTTCTGCCGTCGGCGCGACGCGCAAGCGCTCTTCCAGATCGACGAGCATGCGGTATTCCCAAAGCCAGAACGGATCGATAAACGAAAGCTTCGCGAGCCGCTCGATCGTCGCGCCGCGCCGCATGGCCTCGGCGACCGCAAAGAGCCGTTCGTGCGTGGGGGCGGTGATCGAAGCTTCGAGTTCGTCGTCCGTCCACGTCTCGAGTACGCCCGTGAGCGTCTCTCGCCCGAGATCGAGTCCGCGCACCGACTTGATAAAGGCGGCTGCGAACGTGCGCCCGATGCCCATCGCTTCACCCGTCGATTTCATCTGGGTGCCGAGGCGCGTATCGGCGCGCGGAAACTTATCGAAAGGCCAGCGCGGAATCTTGACGACCACGTAATCGAGGGTCGGTTCGTACGCGGCTTTGGTTACGCCGGTAACCGGATTTTCGATTTGGTCGAGCGTCATGCCGAGCGCGATTTTCGTCGAGATCTTCGCGATCGGATAACCCGTCGCTTTGGAAGCGAGCGCGGAACTCCGCGACACGCGCGGGTTTACTTCGATGATGTTGTATTCGCTGCGCTCGGGATGCAACGCGAATTGAATGTTGCAGCCGCCTTGGACGTTCAGCGCGCGAATCACGTTGATGCTCGCCGTGCGGAGCATCTGGTATTCGAAATCGGAGAGCGTTTGCGACGGCGCGACGACGATCGAATCGCCCGTATGGACGCCGACCGCATCGATGTTTTCCATATTGCAAACGACGATGCAGTTATTCGCGCGGTCGCGCAGAACTTCGTATTCGACTTCTTTCCAACCGAGCAAACTCGTTTCGACGAGCGCCTGATGGATGAGCGACGCTTCGAGCCCGACGGCGAGGGTCGCGCGCAATTCCGCCTCGTCGTAGACGATGCCGCCGCCCGTGCCGCCGAGCGTATAGGCGGGGCGAATAACGAGCGGATAGCCCATCTTCACTCCGAAAGCGACGCCCGCTTCGATGTCCGTAACGATCGTACTCGCGGGCACGGGCTCGCCGATCGCGATCATCGCATCTTTGAAGCGCGCGCGGTCCTCGGCGAGTTTAATCGTTTCGATCGGGGTGCCGAGTAGTTCCAACCCATGGCGTTCGATCGCGCCGTTATCCGCAAGCTCGACTGCCAGATTGAGACCCGTTTGACCGCCGAGCGACGGCAAGAGGGCATCGGGCCGTTCGCGTTCGATGATGGCTTCGAGCGACGCGGCCGTGAGCGGTTCGAGATAAACGGCGTCGGCGACTTCGGGATCGGTCATAATCGTCGCCGGATTCGAATTGACGAGAACGACGCGGTGGCCTTCTTCGCGAAGCGCGCGACACGCCTGGACGCCTGCGTAATCGAACTCGGCGGCCTGCCCGATAACGATCGGACCCGAGCCAATCACGAGGATATTGCGGCGGGGCACGAGCCGTCATGTACCAGGGTTGCTCGGCGATCGCCTTCCGTTACCGGGAGGAAGGCGCGTGGGTACGGGCGCTCGCAACGTAGGTCGCGAGCTGGGCACGCGACTGTAAACCGAGTTTGAGATAGATCGATGAGAGATGCTTCTCGATCGTTTTTACGGAGAGAGAAAGGGCGGCCGCCGCTTCGCGGTTCGACTTGCCGCTCGCGATGCAGCGGGCCACTTCGAGCTCGCGAGCGCTCAAGGCGCTCTTGCGGTTTACAACCGGCGCCGTCGCATCCGCCGGGCCAAATGCGGCGAGCCCGAGGCGGCGCACGCTCGCTACGTGACCGATCTCGCGATACAGCGTAGCGGCCGTAGCGCGATCGCCCTCGAGCTCCGCGGCGCGTGCGGCAAACGGCAGCAGATCTGCGCTCGTAAAGAAAGCACGGGCCGCGCGTAAGGATGCGCCATCCGGCGGGCGGCCGGCCTCGCGCGCAGTCTCCGCGAGCAGCATCGCGCGGGCCGCGGTCAAAAACGGCGTGGTCGTTCCGTTCTCGAGAAGTTCGAGAAACGAGGCCGTAAGGTCGGGCCGAAACGACGCGAGCACGAGCGCTCCGGGAACGATCTCGAACGTCGTCCGGGCGAGCGGCGCGATCCGCTCGAAGAGGCGGTCCGCCTCCCGGCGTCCATCGAGGCGCATCAGCGCGCAGCCGAACGCCGTGCCCACGCGAAAGGCACTGCGTGGCTCGTCGGCCCGCTCGAGTTCACCGATCAGCGAGAGATCGATCAGGCGCTCGAGTTCGCTCGCATCATCGAGCGCGAGCGCGACTTCCGTGCGCGCGGCCGCCTCGAATGCCCGCTCGAGCAATTGCTGTGGCGCGACCACGCGCGAAAGCCACGCTCGAGCGACTTCGTAACGTCCCGCGGCGACTTCAACCAATGCAGCGGAAATCGGCAGATGATTTGAAGTCGATGCACTCTCACTCGAACGCAGCTCCGCCGCTTCGAGAGATGCGCGTGCGAGCGCGATTTCGCCGCGCGCGAGCGCTTGCCATCCGAACGACACGCGCACGAAGTGTTCGAATCGAGGCGAGCCGATTTTCGCGTAGAGTTCGATCGCGCGCTCCGCATCGGCGCGCCACGGCGCATCGTCGCCC
>CAXTIY010000351.1:0-3810 GCA_964244215.1 uncultured bacterium | reverse complement strand
TTTCGATCGACAGCTTCCTCAAAATCCTCATTCGCGGCTTGATCTTACTCATTGCACTCATCATCAACGTCTACGCTCAGCGCATGAGATCGGTCGCAGTCAAGGCGGCCTAGCCAGCGCACGAACGTGCAACGATCGAGCTTCGAAGGACCGACGGCACGCCTCGAAGGATGGGTCGCCTCGTGTTCGACCGACTTCTTCGAACCATGGGGTCCTTAGCCCAGGTTCAAGCTTCGCTCTTCAAGTGGTCCGACGACTTTCGATCGTTTTACACGTCCGGATACCGCTGTCCGCGATGTGCTGCGCGCGGCTGATCGACAAGTGGGGCACCGTGTCGCTCGAGTTCTACGCGAAGTCCGGCCGGCTCATGACCGTTTGGCAAGGCGGTCCTTGGCTCGCCGATTCGGCTACGTGTCCCGCGTGCCACTACCAGTTTAAGCTCAAGCGCACGGCGCGTTGAGCTTACACCCCTGGGACCCCGAAGCCGGCGGGAGCACGCTCGAAATCGGGCAGTCCGTGCTCGTCGCTCATGCTATGCGCCCGATGGCCACGGCGGTCGGCGAGGCCCATCACGAATACGTATATGACCGGCACGAGCGCGAGCGTTAGGATAAGCGAGCTGATCAAACCGCCGATTAAAACGGTGCCCATCGAGGCGCGTTCTTGGGCGCCTTCGGTTAAGCCGAGCGAGAGCGGGAGCATGCCGAAGATCATCGCGCACGTCGTCATGAGGATGGGACGGAAGCGTGTCGCTGCGGCGGCGACCATCGCCTCGCGAACGCCGAGCCCGCGTTTTTTACGTTGCTGATTCGCGTAATCGACGAGTAGGATACCGTTCTTCGCGACCAAGCCGAACAACATCACGATCGCGATCAGAGAAAAAAGATTGAGCGTCTGATGCCGGACCGCGAGCCCGACGAGCGCTCCGACGAGTGCGACCGGTACGGAAAACATGACGACGAACGGTTCGACGAACGAGCCGTAGAGCACGACCATCAACATATAGACGAGCACGAACGACGTAACGAGCGCGAAGCCCATGCTCGAGAACGTCTGATTGTAGAGATCGGCGTCGCCGTCGGCGACCGCGTGCACGCCGTCCGGAAAGAAACCCGGTTCGTCGATTTTCGCTTGAACCGGCGCGAGGATCTTGCCGAGCGAAACGCCGGCGTTCGCATCGACGTCACCAGAGACGCTTTCGACGCGTTCGCGCGCTTGCCGATCGATCTTGGTCGGCGCCTTCGTCATCGTAAACGAAGCGACCGAAGAAAGCGGAATCATCATGCCGTTTGCGGCGCGTACTTGTAACTGTCCGATCGTTGCAAGATCGTTTCGGCGAATCGCGGGCAATTCCAAGCGAACGTCGGTCAACCCGTTGGTAAGTCGAACGCGCGTGGAAACGACGCCGCCGATCGCGATGCGCGCGACGCTCGCGGCATCGGCCGGCGCGATGCCGAGGACGTTCGCCCGGCGCGGATCGATATCGATGTTCAAGCGCGGGCCTTCGCTTTGCGCGCCCGTCTGCACGTTTACCGTTCCCGGCTGCCGCGCGATGAGCGCCGCAAGCTTCGTCGCTGCGGCATCGAGCGCGGCGTCCGGGCCCGTTAACGTGTATTGAATCGCCGAGCCGCCGCCACCGCTGCCGCCCTCGGTCGCTATTTGATAGTTCGCGCCCGGAACGAGATAGCTTAGCTTACGAGCGTCTCCGAGAACGCGCGTCGTTTCGCGCCGCCGCGTTTTGTCGATGACGACGTTGAAATGTGCGAGGTGACCGCCCGTAATGTCCTGATCGCCTTCTTGTTTCTCACCCGCCGTCGTGAGCACGGAGGACACGCCGTCGATTTTGGCGAGGCCGCCTTCCAAACGCGTGAGCGCGCGCTCCGTCGTCGCGAGCGGCTGTCCGACGGGAAACTGCAGCGACCCGGTGAGCACACCCGTATTGCCGGCCGGGACGAATTCCGAACCGATGAAGCCGAGCGGCACGAGCGCGATCGAAGCGATGATGAGCGCGACGCAGACGACCGGCACGAGAACCTTGTGGCGCAAGACCCACGGTAGCGCGCGCTGCGCATACCACGCTTCGAGCGCGCCGAAGCCGTTTTGGAACCACCGCGCCCAAGCGGGCACGCCCGTGCTGCGCCGCTTCACGGACCAGCGGCCCGCGAGTAACGGCGTCAGCGTGAACGACACGAACAGCGAGAAGAGCGTCGCGACCACGATGACGAGGCCGAACTCTTTCATGTACTTGCCGACGATGCCGGAAAGGAACGCGATCGGCAGGAAGACGACGACGTCGACGAGCGTGATCGCGACCGCCGCGTTACCGATTTCGCTACGGCCGTTGATCGCGGCGTCGACCGCGGATTCGCCCATATCGCGATGGCGCGTGATGTTTTCGAGCACGACGATCGAATCGTCGACGAGGATACCGATCGTGAGCCCGAGGCCCATGAGCGAAATGACGTCTAGCGTGAAACCGCAGAGTTTCATCACGATGAACGTCGCGAGCAGCGACGACGGAATCGCGATCATAACGACGACCGCGTTACGCCACGCGTGCAAGAATAACAGCATCACGATGGCCGTTAAGAAAATGCCCTCGACGAGGCTTTGCAGCACGCCGTTGACGGAGGCTTTCGTGTAATCGGCCGACGCGTTGATCTCGGCGAACTGCACGGCCGGAAAATCGTGGGCGAGCTTTTTCATCTCTACGCGCGTCGCGGCCGTCGTCTTGACGGTGTCGGCATCGATCTGGCGTTGCACGCTGAGCAGAATCGACGCAGATCCGTTATAACGCGAAGGCAGACGCTGCTCGACGTGGCCGTCGTCGACGCGCGCGACGTCCCCGACTTTCAGGCTCGCCTGAGCGAGACCGCCCTGCGAGCCGTTGAGCACTTGCAACGGAATCTGCGCGATGTCGGTCGGTTGACCGATATCGGCGTGCACGGAGACCGTGGTTTCCTGCGTCGGTGAATCGAGGCGGCCACCGGGCAGACTCGCGTTGTTGTAGCCGAGTGCGTTATTGAGATCGAGCAGAGTCGCGTGCGAGCCGAGCAGCCGCGACTGATCGGGATAGACGTGGATCTCGCGAAGCGTGCTGCCGGCGGGTTGCACGTCGAGTACGCCCGAGATGGCTTTGAGATCGGGGACGATGCGTTGCGAGATGAGGTCCGACAGTTGCGCGGGCGTCATCGAGCGCGAGCTGAGCGCCTCTTCGAGAATCGGGTCGCTCGCCGAGCTGAATTTATCGACCGTCGGCGGATCGAGGTCGACCGGCATGTATACGCGCGCCGTATTGACGCGCCGTTGCACGTCGATCGTTTCGAAATTGAGATCGGAATCGAGCCGGAAGCGCGCGAGCACGGTCGCCGTGCCTTCTTGCGCGGTCGCGCTGAGGCGGTCGAGATTTTCCATCCCGTCGAGCTGATCTTCGATCGGCTTGATGACGAGCTTCTCCATCTCCGTGGGCGAGGCACCCGGGTACGAAGCGGAAACGAAGACGAACGGAAACGAGACGTTCGGCATCAGGTTGACGCCGAGCTGGAGATACGACACGAGACCGTAGATCGCAAGCCCGATGAAGACCATCGCGGTGATCACGGGGCGAGCAATCGCGAAGCGAGTCAACCACAAAGTACTTGGTCTCCCGGGCAGGCGTTCTTAGCCGATCTACAGCGGCTTCGCTCTCCATGTTTCACGAGCCCCGGACATTGGACGCCCCGCTAACGACAAAGGCCCTGCATGGCAAGGCCTTCGTTTATGCGGGAGACTGGACTCGAACCAGCACGGGATTGCTCCCGCTAGCACCTC
>CAXTIY010000350.1:0-3815 GCA_964244215.1 uncultured bacterium | reverse complement strand
CGACCCGCTCGAAGAAGCGATGGGCTTCGCGCACCTCCTCGAAAAATACGAGTTCACGCAAGACGCATTAGCCGAACGCCTTGGCAAGAGTCGCCCGGCCGTGGCTAATTCGCTTCGCTTGCTCGGCCTTTCCGATGCGTTGAAGGCGCGTTTACGAGGCGGGGCGATTACGGTCGGTCATGCGAAGGCGCTGTTGACGCTGGAGCCCGGTCGACGCGAGCAGATGGCCGAGCGGATCGTTCGCGACGGCTTGTCCGTTCGCGACGTGGAGCGCGCCGCAGCCGAGCAGCCCGCGAAGACGCGCGGGGCGAAGGCCTCGAAGGTGCGTTCGGCGGACCTTGAAGCGGTTGAAAGCCGGCTACGTTACGCGCTCGGCTCGCACGTTGCGATCGTCCCCGGGCGAAAAGGCGGTCGCATAGAAATTCGCTACACCGATCAAAGCGATCTGACGCGCATTACCGATGTGATTTTGCCTTCCGAGTAGCTAGCCCAGAGCTTCGAACCATGCTTCTCAGCGCCTCGTGGTCGGATGCTCGGCTGCTTTCCAGGAGAGACGACCTTCGCCACGACAAAAGCCAGTATTTCCCTCCCATGAGCAAATGGTAAGTTTATACTCACTGTCTGTCGGAATCTGCGAGTTCGCACGCTACGCATGACGACGCTACACGGAATATACGGGATCGTCGATGATGCGGCCGTTGCGGAACCGCTGCCGTTCCTCGACGCACTTCTCTCGGCGGGCGTACGCATCGTGCAATATCGCGCCAAAGGCGGCGTCGATCGCAATCTGCTGCGAGCGTTACTCGCTCGCACGCGCGTCGCATCGGCACTCCTGATCGTGAACGACGACCTCGAGGCCGCGCTCGAAGCCGACGGGTGGCACGCGGGTCAAGAAGATTTGGTCGACGTCGACCTTATTGCCGTCCGTGCTCGCTTGGCGGGAAAGCTTTTCGGCATTTCGGCCGGTGTCGCGGCGGAAGCCGTTTTGGCGGAATCGGCGGGTGCGGATTACGTCGGCGTCGGGCCGTTCAACGTGACGGCGTCCAAGCCCGACGCGGGCGACGCTATCGGTTCGACGGGACTCGCAGCCGTCGTCGCGGCGACGTCGCTGCCGGTGGTCGCGATCGGCGGCATCGACTTCGGTTCCCTCGAGGCGGTCGCCGGCACGGGCGCCGCGATGGCCGCCGTCATTTCGGCCTTCGCACGGGCGCCCGACCCGCAAGCCGCGGCGCGCAGCTTCGTCGAACGTTGGCGTATGCTGACGACATGAACTCGCCCGTCGTCTGCTCGATCGGCACGACCGACCCGTGGAACGCCGCGGGCCTCGGCCTCGATATCCGGGCGCTCGCCGAATGCGGCGCGTACGCCGTCACCGTAACGGCGGGCCTTACGGCGCAAGACCACGGCGGCGTTCACGCGCAGTCCGCGGTGTCTCCCGACGTCGTCCGGGCACAGCTCGCCGGATTGAGCGGCGCATCGATCGCCGCGTACCGCATCGGCGCGCTCCTCGACGCGGCGACGGTTCGTCTCGTGGCCGAACATCTCGCCGGCACCGCCGTTCCCATCGTCTACGATCCGGCGCTCGCGCCGAGCGGAGGTGGCCGATTCGGTAACGATGACGTTACCCGGGCGATCCGCGAATACATGTTGCCCGTCGTCACGCTCGTGACGCCGAACCTCGCCGAGACGATAACGCTCGCTGGCCGGCCGGTGAGCGATAGCGCCTCGATGGAAGCCGCCGCCCGCACGCTCGTCTCGTTCGGCGCGGCGGCGGCCCTCGTCAAAGGCGGCCATTTGCCGCGCAGTGCTATCGACGTGTTGGTCGATCACGACGGCGCGATTGCGTACGAAGCCGAGCGGTTACCCGGAACGCTGCGCGGCACGGGCTGTTTGCTCGCATGTTCGCTCGCCGCGGACCTCGCACGAGCCGTGCCGTTGCGCGACGCGGTGGTTCGCGCGCGTGCATTCGTCCGTGCGAAACTGGCTCGGCCCGTCGAGCGTGGTGGCATGCCGCTCGCGTACTAGCGCGCGGCAGCGTGCGAACGACTTCGTCTGCAGGTCGCTCGCGCTACGGCGGACAACGCGCGGCGACGTGTCGGAGTTAGCTACCGTATCGCCCGTGCGGCGCCGCATCATGTCCGGGATGCGGCCGACGGGGCGTCTCCATCTCGGACATTATGTCGGCGTTCTCGCGCAGTGGGTCGCACTCGCGCGCGAGAACGAAACGTTCTTCGAAGTAGCGGATCTGCACGCATTGACGACCGCATACGATCGGACCGAAGATCTCGCGACCAACGTTCGCGAGACGGTGCGCGATTGGCTCGCGGCCGGCGTCGATCCCGAGCGGTCAACCTTGTATGTGCAATCGCACGTGCCGCAGATTTCGGAATTGCATTTACTCCTCTCGATGATCGTGCCGGTCTCGTGGTTACAGCGCGTGCCGACGTTCAAAGATCAGATCGTCGCGCTCGGCAACGACGTCGCGACCTACGGCTTCCTCGGTTATCCGCTCATGCAGTTCGTCGACATCGCCGTGATGCGTGGCGATACGGTACCGGTCGGAAAAGATCAACTCTCGCATTTAGAATTCGGCCGGGAAGTCGCGCGCCGTTTCAATCACTTGTATCGGCCGACGCTCGTGGAACCGCAAGCGACGCTGTCGGAATTCCCGGAAGTTCCCGGACTCGACGGGCGTAAAATGTCGAAGTCGTACGGCAACGCGGTAGAGCTTGCGGACGACGCCGCGACGACGACGAAAAAGATCCGCTCGATGGTTACGGATCCGCTCAAAGTGCGACGCCACGATCCCGGCCGGCCGGAAGTCTGCCCCGTCTTCGCGCTGCACGGCGTCGTAAACGGAGCGCGCGTGCCGGCGATTGCCGCCGGTTGCCGTAGCGGCGAACTCGGTTGCGTCGATTGCAAAAGCGAACTCGCCGAGCGACTCAACGCGTTTCTCTCACCCGTGCGCGAACGCCGTGCCGCACTCGACACGCGCGACGTCAATGCGATTCTCGCAGCGGGCGCCGAACGCGCGCGCAGCATCGCAGGCGAGACGCTCGCCGAAGTAAAGAGCGCGATGCGCGTTTAAAGTTTACGCTTCGAAGCGCGGTAACGTCGCTCGAATGCGTTCGATCGCCGTGTGGATGTTCGCGAGCGAATTTGCATAGGAGAAGCGCATGTGCCCGCGGCCCGCGTCTCCGAAGCACGAGCCGCCGAGGCCTGCGACGTGAGCTTCTTCCAGAAGAAACGAGGCGAGCTTTTGATCGTCGCGCGTGATCCGGCCGACGTTCGGAAATGCGTAGAACGCCCCTAAGGGAAGCTTACACGTTATCCCGGGAAGCGAATTAAGACCGGCGACGATCGCGTCGCGCCGCGTGCGAAATTCGTCGATCATCGCGCGCACGTCGTCGTCGGGTCCGATCAGCGCTTCGACACCCGCCTCTTGTACGAAAGGCGACACGCACGAATACGTATTCTGCCCGAGCATGGCGACGGTCTTCGCGATGCCGGCGGGCATGACGCCGTAACCGAGCCGCCAGCCCGTCATCGCGTACGCTTTCGAGAAGCCGTCGATGATGATCGTGCGTTCCCGCATGCCGTCGAGTTGCGCGATGGAAACGAATTCATCGGCGTACAGATTACGGCTATAGATTTCATCGGAAATAACCGTAACGTCGTACCGTAGCGCGAGCTCCGCAATGGTCTCGAGATCGGCGCGCGTGAGGACGCCGCCCGTGGGATTGTGCGGCGAATTGAGGACGAGCAACTTCGTGCGCTCGCTCATTGCGGCGCGAAGGCGATCCAGGTCGAGGCGA
>CAXTIY010000349.1:0-3841 GCA_964244215.1 uncultured bacterium | reverse complement strand
GTTTGCGGAAACCCGCCCCGGCAAAGCCGTACACACGCGACCCCCCCTCGGCGACGCCGCTACGTGCCGCGATGCTTGCGGCAAAGCCGAGCGCCTCGGCGAGGAATAGCGGATGCCGATCGGTTCGAAGCAAGGTCAACGAATCGCGCGTATGCGAACGCGCGTCTTCGAGCCGATTCGTGGCGAGCGCGAATCCGGCGAGAAAATTCGCGGCGCATGCGCTCGATCGATTATTGTTCAGCTCGCCATGCGCGAGACGCGCGCGCTGCGTCAGATCGACGGCGCGCTCCACGTTGCCCGCGGCGTATTCGGCTTGGCCGAGCGTAATGCAGACGTAGGCTACCCCGTCGATGGCACCGAGCGCTTCGAAGATAACGATCGCCCGATGGTTCAGATCGCGCGCGGCTTCGATATCGCCCCGCTCGACGGCAAGCATTCCTAAGCCCGCGAGGGCGCGAGCCGCGTCCCATTCGCCGCCGACCGTGCGCGCGTGCGTGAAGGCTTCGTCGAATGCCGCCCGCGCTTCGTCGCAGCGGCCGAGCGGCGTCAACTGCTCGCCGTAGGCCGAAAGAGCCCGGGTTAAATGCTTCGCATCACCTGCCAAACGCGACGCTGCCAGTGCTCGCTCCGTCGCTTCGAAGCGCTCGAAACTCCCATGCGGCAACATCGCCGCGACAGCCGATGCGATGTTTGCCGTAAGTAAAACGTTCGGGCTCGGGCCGAGGGATTGCGCGGCGAGTTCGAGCCAGCGCAGACCTTCACGCGGCAGTTGTATCGACCAAAACCGGCTCATCGCGAAGGCGAGTCGAGCCCCGAGCTCGGCGTCGTGTCGCTCCACGAGCGCCCAGGTTAAAACTTCGCGAACGTTTTCGAGTTCGGGCTCGATAGCGGCGAGCCGCGAAGCAACGGCGGCGCCGATCACCTTGCCGTCATCGACGGCGAATGCGGTGAAAAACTCTGCCCGCTTGCGTGCGAGTGCTTCGAATTCGCCTTCGCCGCGCACGCGTTCGAGCGCGTAGGCACGGGTCGATTCGAGCATGCCGAAGCGCTGCGTTTCTTCGGAGAAGTCGACCACGACGAGCGATTTATCCGCAAGCGACGTGAGGCGATCGAGAATAAGAAACTCGTCCGCTTCGGCATCGGCGCACACGGCGGTCGCAGCTTCCAGCGTCCAGCCTCCCGCAAAGATCGCGAGCCCGCGAAAGAGCCGCTGCTCCTTCGCGTCGAGCAGATCGTAACTCCAGTCGATGAGCGCGCGCAGCGTTTGCTGACGCGGAAGCGCCGTCTTAACGCCGCCCGTCAGCAGGCGAAAACGTTCGCCGAGTTTGGAGGAGAGCTGTGCCGGGCTCAAAATCTTGATGCGCGGTGCGGCAAGCTCGATCGCGAGCGCGATGCCGTCTAGACGTCGGCAAATTTCGCCGATCGTTACGGCGTTCGCATCGGTCAACGTGAAACGCGCGTCCGCGGCTCGCGCACGGGCCGCAAAGAGCGCGATCGATTCGTACCGCAGCGCCGCTTCGGCCGTGAGCGCTTCGCCTTCGGCCGGTACGCCGAGCGTCGGAAAACGGTACACCGCTTCGCCCGCGACACCGAGCGCCTCGCGGGTCGTCGCGATGAGTCGCACATTCGGACAGGCGCGCACGATGGCGTCCGCCACCGTCCGCGCCTCGGCGATGACGTGCTCGCAGTTATCGAGGATAAGCAACAGCCGTTTCGCGCGCAAGAAGGCAATAACGCTCTCGAGAAGCGGCTTGCCGAGCTCTTCGCGAACCGCGAAGACCGAAGCGAGCTCCGGAACGACGTACGCCGCGCTACGGAGCGGCGCGAGATCGACGAACCAAACGCCGTCGCCCGTGCCGTCGTGCAGCGCCGCCGCAACTTGCAACGCCGTGCGTGTCTTGCCGATACCACCGGCGCCGAGCAGCGTTACGAGGCGTGCTTCTTGGATGCGCGCCTTAATCTCGGCGACGACTTGCGCGCGACCGATAAATTCGGTGAATTGCGGCGGCAGATTCGTCGATGACTCGGCAGCGACGACCGTAGGCTCGCTTCCATTTGTCGGAAGTGTCGATACGGCGCTCGCGAAGACATCCGGACCACGCGTCCGTACCGCTTCGAGCACGATATTTTTGAATACATCCGGCTCGCTTGCGTGAACCAAATCCCAATAGGCGAGTGCCTTGAGCAGCCCGGTCGGCACGCAATCGGCAACGCGCAACACGATGAGCCGGCTATGCTTATTGAGCGGATCGTCCGCGAGCACGCTCTGCCACTCCGCCGCGCAATAGTCGCTTGCGAGGTACGCGGGCGAAAGGAGCGCGATGACGCGCGCTCCACTTTCGAGGGCGACTTGCATCGAATGGATGAAGCTCTTATTTGCGAAGCTGCGCTGCTGCAGAATAACGCTATACCCCGCGCGTTCGAGCACCGCCGCCACGCGTTCCGAAAGTTCCGCGTCGGGCCCGGCGCGACTGACGAAGAGCGTCTCCACGCTTAACCGACCGCGAGCAATTCGATCGGCAATTCGCGGTGTAAGAGCAGCCAGTCGCCGTTTTCGCTGAGCGCCTCGTGCCCGAGTTCGAGGATGCACGCGCGCGCGACCGCGATACGTGAAGGCTGCGGTCCATCGCCCGGATCGCGCCAGGCCGCTCCGTCCTCCGCCGCATCGAGCGCGTCGAGCGCCCGGCCGCAGATGCCGCCCATCACTTCGTAGCGTCGAGCGTGCTGCGGATGCGCGCGTCGCGCGGGGTAATCGTGGAAGAGTGCGGCCGCGATCGCCGTCGACGCGATGATGAAGATCAAGCCGCCATGCCAACGTTCTTCTTCCGGAACGCCGTGCAACGCGCCCGGAGCGAGCCAGGCGAGGAGCCCGTAGACCACGAGCAACGCCGAGACCGCGAAGCTCACGCGCAGAGAGATGCCGCTCAGCCGCTCGTGCAATTCGGCCTTATCACGTTCGCGCTTCGCGGCACCCGGCGACCCGCCCGTACCGGCGAAATACGCGTGTTGCCGTTTAACGAAACTGCGGACCGTCGCAACGCCGCGCGCTTCATCGAAGGGCTCGCGCCGATCGACGTTATGCGCCGTTCGAATCGCGTCGCGTATCCAATCGAGTTCGCTGCGCTGCCGTCGGATATAAAAATCGGCGACCGATTGGCCCAGACCCGCCGCATCCCACGCTTGCTGAACGTTCAACCCGAGTTCGAGCGCGCGATAGTCTTGCGCGCGATCTTGCCAGCGCCCGCGGCGCGCGCTCACATAGGTCCAGATTGCGAAGAGCGACGCCGCGAGATAAATTACAACGAGTGGATGAGCGCTCGTAAAAACGTGCGCGTATAACTCGAAGACGAGTAGCGCTAGAGCACTCGCGCAAAATAAGCGCTGCAGCGCGACGACGAATTTTTTTTGATAGTACGATGCCACGCGTTCGGCGGCATGCATGAGCGCTGCGGTAGCGGCTTCGCCCGGCTTCGAGGTGCGTACGTTCGGAATGCGAGCGCAATCTTGATTGAAGGCATCGATGCGCCGGTAGAGCGTCGCGAACGGGTCGTGTGCGGAGCCGTCGAATTCCTCGATCTGCGCCATGACGTCGCCAAAAGATTCCGGCACGCGCGGCGTCGCTCCGTTCGCTTCGCGCGCGACGCGCAACGTATGCGTTCCGATCGGACGAGAGAGGGCGCCTGCAGCGCCGCGCGGCGTATAGATATGATGCACCGGACCCGTTTCCGGCGCATCGATCACCGAGGCCGTCGAGCGATAGCGCTTCGGTATACCGAGAACGCGAAAGCGTACCGCCTGCGCCGTGCCACCGACCGTTTGCGATGCGACCCCGTCCCAAAGC
>CAXTIY010000348.1:0-3860 GCA_964244215.1 uncultured bacterium | reverse complement strand
TTCAATCCACAAGGTGCCGCATGGGGCAATTCGCTCGGACCGACTAAAATCGTCGAGTGCATTTCACCGTTTGGATCGCCCGAGTGCTCGAACCCGACATATAAGGGCTTCATCGGTAAGACCATCGACGCGTACGCGTGGTACCCGGGATCGTCCGTCTACAACAATCAGACGCTCTTCAGCGGCCAGTTTCGGACGTCGTTCGGTAAAGACACGCTGCTGATTCGCCCGTATCTCGGCGCGATCGAGCCGGAAGCGATCGTCGGCAGCGGCGAAGGCGAATACCCCGCCTTTTTCTCGCCGGCGGGAACGGTGCCGTCGCTCGCACCGGGCGTGCAAATTCCGGCTACCGGCCTTCCAGATCCGAATAACTTCGAGAAGAACGCGTGCCCCGTCGGCAACATCTTCGCGTACTCGCAGATTAACAGCCCGAATAACACGATCGTATCGCAGGGCGGCCGCGAAGAGTGTTTCCAGTATCCGTATAGTGCCTTCGAGCAAGATAAACTGTACGGCACGACGTTCTCATATTTGCACCCGTTCGGCGAAAGTCTACTCAATCTAACGTACGATTATCACGGGCAGAGCGTGTTCTCGTATTTCAACTCGCCGTCGAACATCTCGACCCCGCTCTCGAGCGATCGGTATTCGACGATATCGCTAACGGGCTATCTCCACCTCATTCGCAATCTCAATCTCAATGTCGGCTTGTACGATACGCGTTGGACCGTATCGGGCGTGCAGCCCGAAATTAAGAATGGCGCGCCCGTGCTCAATCCCGACGGCGTGCCCTATCTCGTCGGGCTCGGCCGGGGCATTTCGCGCTTCGACCCGCACGCGGCGCTCATCTTCCGCCCCACCGGCAGCGTCTCGTATCGCTTGGCGTACGGCTCGTCCGCAACGTTCCCGTTCCTCGGCCAAGTGAGCGGCAACGCTTCGTATCAGCCGTTCGCTAATTCGGCGCCGCAATATACGGGCGGCATCCTTACGGAGAAAAATCCGTCGCTCGATCCTGAAGTGAGCACGGCTTACGATCTCGGCGCCGACAAGCGTTTAGGCAACGGCGCGATCATCAGCGGCGACATCCAAGACACCGTCATTCACAACGTCTTCTCGACGCTCACCTCGAACGATTCGACGCCGACCGGCGTGATCGGCGTGACGGCCCCGATCAACGTCGCGCGTTTACGTTCGCAACTCGTCACACTCAAGTACACCTCCGCACCGCGCGTCGGCTTCGGTACGACGATCGGTGTTGCGGCGGAGCGTTCGATCATCGACGGAATCCCGGCGGGCGCGTTTAGCGATAGTGGCAGCCTACCGGTCAACAACGTTCAGATCTGCGGCAACGGTCTCTCGACGCCGGGCATCCCGACGTGTATTCCGTATCTCAAAGGCTACGGATCGCTCACGTATTCGTGGAACGACGGCACGTATGCCGAAATCGGCGTCGATTACGAAGGGAAGAACAACAGCTACTTCCAGCCGCCGTTCGCGATCTTCGATGCGACGTATCGCCGGCCGATCACGCGCACTGCCGAGTTCTTAATCTCGGCGGAAAACCTGTTCAACAGCGATGCGTTCAACAATCTGCCGGGTCCGAATGCGGGCACCCCACTTACGGCCGGTACGCCGACCGGACTGACGACCTATCTGTCGACGCTAATTCCGGCGCCCGCCCGTACGATTCACGTGCAGCTGCGGCTACACGCGGGGCGGTAAATCAGCGCGGCGGCTATCGCTCTGTTGGAGTCGTCGCGCTCACGTCTAGCGTTCGTGAGCCGCCGCGAGCCATGCATCGTTAAATCGTCGCTACCCGGCGTTCTGCGGCGAAACGACTCGGTCGCGCGCGGCGCGTCATCGCGGCCGCCGACGGCGCGCTTACCGTTGAAGCTTGGGGGGCGTTTCGTGCCTGCGCAACTGCTTGAAGGCGCTTATGGCGGGCAGATGCAGAGGCTTGGAGTCGTACGGCCTCGCGGCGATGCGATAATTAAACGTAAGCGACGAATGGCCGCCTTTATTTTCGCGCACCGTAAATCCGGTTGCAGAAATATTCGTAGCGTAAAGTCCATTTGAGTCGCTTTCGGGAGTGACAAAGACCATGTATTCCGCGTGTGGATCGATGGTTGCGGCGAAGGTGCGATCGAGTAGGACGTAAGCCGACCCGCCACGGAGCTGCGCTTTGCCGAAATCTTCGAGCGTCGGCGTGGCCGTACGCGCTCCGAATGATGCGACGTCCGCGCCCCGCAGGCTCTTGGTGCGGATCAGCGGCGTCCCGTTCTGAGTCACCGTCCCGGCGAAGATGGCATTCCCGACTCCGTCGATCGATACGGCGTCGCTGCACTGCGGAGTCGGATAATCGAAGTCTCTGTAACAGTCCGTTCCGAGAAAAAGATTGTCGGCAGCGTAGCCGGCGCCGCCGCCCTGCGTATTCGCGTAAGCATGTATGGCCGTCTCACCGGTAACCGGGCCGTTGATGCCGCCCGACGGGTAAACATCGATCCCTTCGAGATCTCCGGTGATGGTCGTCGTCGGACCGGCTATCGTCGCTCCAGCCGCAAATATTCCAACACCCTTGCGAGCAGTAAAGTATCCTCCGTACTTGCCGCCTTGTCCGAAAACGCCAATGCCGTATGCCGACGTACCGGCGACGCCACTGTTGAACGTTTTTTTATTCGTGCTACCATCTTGGCCGAGGACGCCGGCGCGTGCCGTGCCGGTCGACGTGGCGTTCTCCGTCGTCGTACCGACCACGCCGAAACTCGACGCCGATGTTCCGTTAACGCCGTGACCGGATTTCGAGCTGCCGGATACGCCGAAGCCGCTCGCCGACGAGCCGCCGACGCCCGGGCCGCTACTCGTATTCGTGCCCAACACGCAAGCAGCAACCGTATTGCACGTGACGGGAGCCGCGTCGACACTCGCGGTTACCGCAACAACTGCGGCTGCGATGAACGCTAAAGCGCAAGCGTGCGCCGCAGGGAACGTACGCTTGACGACGGACGGACTCGTACTTCTCGCGCTCGTCAAGATCGCTTCAATCGAAGCTTCGCAAAGTCTCAGGGCGGGGACCGGCGGCGCACTCGGAGCGGCCGGAGCGGTAGGCGAAAATGTTAAGTGGGCGACCGCTACGAAGGGCGAACCGGCGCAGAGCGGCACCCGTTCTGGAAAGGCGTCCATGGAGCTCTCCTTAAAAGCGTCGCGGCGAGATTGCCACGGCTAACCGCTCAACCTGATGTGCGGAAAAGTCGCTTCGACGCTGTTACGCGCGTAGTCTTCTTATAAGCCAATTGAAACGAATCTTGAAACGATTAACTTAAACTCGTTCCGCTGCGCGATGCAGCCCGAGGTGATACCGCCGATCGCGCATTACAGAAAGCTACATCGGTAGATCTTCTGGCAGATAACGTTTATTCCGGACGATACGACGAAGACCGACACGCCAATCTTATATTACGTGGTCGATGAGGACGGTACGCATCATCTGCTAAGCGGCGCGTTCTTACCGCCTCCGATCGGCCCGAACGCGGCTGCTGAAGCCTTCGTATACGGCCTCAACTACGTCGGAAGATTTGCGGGGTCTTATTACGTTAGGCGTTTCTCGAACGGTAGTGGCAAAGCAAGGGTCGTATGGCCGCGGGCTGTTCAGTCGAACCGATTCGGCCTCGGTCGCGTGCGTTTCCGTAACGGCTCTTTTTAGCCGCTCAACCAAACGTAGCGAACGATTAACAGCGCCGCGACACCATAGAGGATCGGATCGACCGAACGGCCGTGGCCCGTGAAGAGTTTAATCCCGGCGTAACTGATGACGCCGAAGCTAACGCCGTTCGCGATCGAGAAGGTTAGCGGCATGGCGATCA
>CAXTIY010000347.1:0-3870 GCA_964244215.1 uncultured bacterium | reverse complement strand
TTGCCGAAGACGTCGCGCAGCGGCACGAAGACCGCATAAGCGGACGCGGCATCGGCCTTCATCCGGTCGAGCTCCTGGTCGAGCGCGATCGAGCCGCTTTCCGCCGTGCTTCGATCGGCCAAGGCACGAGTAAAGCCTTGCAACACGCCGAGGGTCGCGAACCCGATCAACAAAAGCAGCACGACGGCGATGAGAAGCTCGGGCACCGAAAAGCCGCGCTGAGAATCTTTCACGGCGCATTCTCCGTAACGACGGATCCCGGTGTCGGCGCTTCGTAGAACAACGTTCGTTGCTCCGTATCGCTAAGAGAGCCGTCGCTCGCCGTTGCTTGAGCGACGATCGGGTCGCCCGGCTTCGCCTGCGTCACGTGGACCGTGATCGTTTCCGTTACGTTCGAGGTCCGCTGCCGGCTCATCGTGGCGGAGTGGCCTACCAGCTTCTGTAGGAGCGGCCGCTCTTGATTGCCAACCGCGGCGACGCCGTACGCGGTCGCTTCGCGCAAATCGCCGAGAGCGCTCAACGCATCCTCGGCTAGCGCGGACTTTTCAGCTCCAAGCGCCGTCGCACGCAGCGATCCGAGCACGGCGCCCGTAATGATTAGGATCGCCGCGATCGTCAAAGCTGAAGCGACGAGCACTTCGAGGAGCGAGAAGCCGCGTTGCGCTCGTGTCACGATCCGCTTACCGAAGTGTCGTAGGTGCCTTCGCGGCACTCGATCCGGTGCGTTTCGGTCTGTCCGCCGTCAACGACCGTAATCGATTCGCCCGCTTCGTGGCAGCCGGGATCCTCGGCGAGGGAGTTCGGGGGAGGCAGCGTGCTCGGAAACTGGCCCTGGATGCTCGTGTAGCCGGCGCTCGAGATCAGAATGCTGAACGGTTCGGCCCCGGCCGAGCTGCTTATATAACGTACGGGAACGTGCTGCGGCGGGAAACCTGGATCCGGCGTCAGCGGATCGCCGTTCATGCGGGGGCGAGAGCGCCAGACGCCGATGAC
This sequence comes from uncultured bacterium, assembly GCA_964244215.1. Classification (GTDB taxonomy): domain Bacteria; phylum Vulcanimicrobiota; class Vulcanimicrobiia; order Vulcanimicrobiales; family Vulcanimicrobiaceae; genus CAXTIY01. Next base: position 2,877 of record CAXTIY010000347.1, on the reverse strand, counting down.
ACTCCCTTGGGCGTTCGCGGCGTCGGGCGTGATCGTAACGGTCGCGCCGTCGAGCCCGGCGAAGCCCGGGCCGCCCGCGACATCGGATATTTCGCCGAAGGTCATTGCGAGAGAACGGCCTTCGACCAGGGCCGCCTGAAGCGCGAGCGCCGCCGGATGGAGCTTCGGCGGTCGCGAGAAATTGAAGGCCGTTACGAGAACGAAACCCGATAGAATCGCCGTGGCAACCAGCATATCGACGACCGTAAAGCCGCGTTCGCCTCGCATCTCCTAGACGTTAGTGCCCCGGGCGTCCGATCTGCGCCCCGCCGGTGTGCGGCAAACAGATGCCCTTCGGCCACAGACTCGTTTGACAAGGCTTCCGCCTCTTGGTATTCTACGTGGGTTGTGGTCCTCGCCGCGAACGCTTCTATGCGCCTCGCGGCCGAAGAACCAAAGTGAACGCCAGGCCCCGTGGAGTTAGAATGAAGAACATCATCGGCCGGAAGGTCGGGATGACGAGCGTATTCACCGCCGATGGGCGGTACGTCCCCGTCACCGTAATCGAAGCGGGGCCGTGCACTGTGCTGCAGCGCAAGACGGTCGAGTCCGATGGCTACGAAGCCGTCGCGCTCGCCTTTGCCGATGCCCGTAAGAACGGACTTACCAAACCCGAAGCCGGCCGTTTCAAGAAAGCCGGCATCGATGCGCCGAAGAAGCACATCCGCGAGTTCCGCCGCCTCATCGATGGCGCGCCGGAAGTCGGCGGCACGGTCGGTGTCGACATCTTCGCGCAAGGCGAACGCGTCGACGTGGTCGGCATCTCTAAAGGTCACGGCTTCGCCGGCGGCATGAAGCGCCACAATTTCCACGGCGGCAGCCGCACCCACGGTCAGATGATCCACCGTCAGCCGGGCTCGAATGGCGATACGAACTCCGGACACACGCACCGCGGGTCGCGGCGCCCCGGCCACTTCGGCGTCGATCGCACGACCCATCAGAATCTCGAGATCGTCCGTGCCGATACCGAGCGCAATCTGCTCTTGGTTCGCGGGCCCGTCCCGGGTGCCAAGAACGGCCTCGTGCTGATCTCCGGCGCCGTGCGGCCGCCCAAGGTTCCCGTCGCGCCGCCCGTCGTCGCGAAGAAGGGCAAGTAATGCCGTCCGTGATCGATCTCAAGGGCGCGACCGTGCGCGATGCCGCGATCCCCGAAGCGTTTTCAAATGCCGACGGGTCGAAGCGCAACGCCATGTTCCGCGCCGTCTTCCGCGAACTCAGCAACCCGCGTGCCGGCACCGCCTCGACCAAGCGTCGCGACGAAGTTCGCGGCGGTGGTCGTAAGCCGTGGAAGCAAAAAGGAACCGGACGGGCTCGCCAGGGTTCGATCCGCTCGCCACAGTGGCGCCATGGCGGCGTCGTGTTCGGTCCGAAGCCGCGTGATTACGTCGTCAGCCTCAATAAAAAAGAGCGCAAGGCCGCACTTCGCGCCGCGCTTTCCGATCGCTTCGCCGGTAACGCGGTGACGGTGCTCGCTACGGAAAACTTCGATCTTACCAAGACGCGCGATCTCGCCGCACTGCTTTACGGTACGCCGAAGGCTGCGAAGACGGGCGACCGCACGCTCGTCGTGTACGCGCAAGCCGAACACATTGAGATCGGCGTTACGCTCGTTCGCATCGGCAACAATCTCGGCCGCGTTGCGATTACGCACACCGGTGCGCTCGACGTTAAAGACGTTCTCGGATATGCGCGCCTCGTCTTGACGACGGCCGCCTTCGACGAACTAAGCGCCGCGTTTCCCGAGCGCGCGAAGAAAGAGAGCGCTGCGTAAATGGAAGCACGCGACGTTATCATCGCGCCGATGATCACCGAGAAATCGATGACCGGCACGGCCGTCAGCCAGTACAGCTTCGAAGTGCATCCGCGCGCGACGAAGACGCAGATCCGCCACGCCGTTTCGGAGATTTTCAAGGTCGACGTCATCAAGGTTAACACGACCAACGTTGCCGGCAAGCAAAAGAATTTCGCGCGCCGCGGCGTGCGTACGTCCGGTAAGCAGTCGGACTGGAAGAAAGCAATCGTCACCCTTAAGCCCGGCCAAAAAATCGAGCTGGGCGGCGTGAATCCGTTCGAGCAGTAAGGCGAATTTAAATGGCAGTTAAACGATATCGCCCGACGTCGGCCGGTCAGCGTTTCATCACGACGATCGATACGAAAGATCTCACGAAGAAGAAGCCTGAGAAGTCGCTCGTCGAGGTCAAGAAGAAGCATTCGGGCCGCAACAATAACGGTCATATTACCGTGCGCCATAAGGGCGGCGGAACGCGGCGTCAGTATCGCATCATCGACTTCAAGCGCCAGAAGGATAAGATTCCGGGCAAGATTGCGGCGATTGAATACGATCCCAATCGTTCCGCGCGCATCGCGCTCGTAAATTATCGCGACGGTGAGAAGCGCTACGTGCTCGCACCGGTCGGGCTCGAGATCGGCCAGATCATCGAATCGGGCGAAGGCGCCGACATCAAGACCGGTAACTGCCTGCCGATTAAAAACATCCCGCTCGGTACCGTTATTCACAACATCGAATTGCGTCCCGGTGAAGGCGGCAAGCTCGTTCGCAGCGCCGGCTCCTCCGCGCAGTTGATGGCGAAGGAAGGCGAGTACGCGCAGGTTCGTATGCCCTCAGGCGAAGTTCGCCGCATCCTTATGGTTTGCCGCGCCACGATCGGCCAACTCGGCAATCTCGATCACGAGAACGTCGTGATCGGTAAAGCGGGCCGCATCCGCCACATGGGCAAGCGTCCGTCGGTTCGCGGTATCGCGATGAACCCGGTCGATCACCCGCACGGCGGCGGTGAAGCGCGCTCCACCTCGGGTCGCCCGCCGACGACGCCTTGG
>CAXTIY010000346.1:0-3875 GCA_964244215.1 uncultured bacterium | reverse complement strand
GATCTTCCTCACGCAAGCCCGCCCGTCGAAATTGAAGTCGTGCGTCGCGAGTTCGAAATTGCGGAGCCGAAGATCTCGATGAAGTCGGCAAGCTTGCTCGTGGAGATGGCGTGTATCCTCGTGGCGGTGGCTACCTTACTCCGAGCGAACGCCTGCAATGCCTTTGGAAAAGAGTCCGGTTCTCATGAGATGGTTTGCGACACTTGCAACTTCGACCGCAACGACAGAAAGAAGCGGAGAAAAATGCGGCTAGGGCACGTCCCGGTCGGGGAACAGCGAGAGCTGCTGCAGTCCCTGCCGGTCTACTGGCCGCAAGGTTATCGCTCTCTTAATCTCTTCGCGTGGAAAGCGCGTCGAGAGCATCTCCTCGAACATTTGCGCGTTGCGGGCCGCTTGCCCGCGTCGATGATTGTTGAAGAAGCTTAGCACTTCTTTCACATCGCGATGCGATGCGAGATCGACGAGCCGATCGGCCCACGTGTCGAGTTCCGGCGCCGTGTAGATATAGTCGTAGCGGGTTACGTTATCGCCTTTCCACCACTGTTCGTAGTTGCGGCCGTGAAAACGCACGTAGGCGATGTCCGAAGTAGCATCGGTCAGCGGACGTGGCAGCGAATCGAATTGCGGTTCGTCGACGGCGACCAAGCCGATCCGTAGCTCGCGCAAGAGTTGCAGCGTCTCGTCCGTCTGCCATTCGCGATGCCGGAACTCGGCGACGAGCGGCATGTCGTGCAGCGTCGCGCGTAGCGCACGGAGATGCCCGATCGCGGCATCGCTCACGCGAAACGAATTCGGAAACTGCATGAGCGCACATGCAAACTTGCCGGCGGCGACGAGCGGTTCCAGATTCGTTCGAAACAGCCGAACGTCGTCATGCACGAGCCCGAGCGTCGTCTCGGGAACGTGGGTGCCCGTGCCGGGCAACTTTGCGGAAAAGCGGAAACCGGGCGGCGTGCGGAGCGCCCAGGATTCGACGATGGCGGCCGCCGGCACGCCATAATACGTCGAGTCGATCTCGACGATGGGAAACTTCTGCGCGTAGAGCGGCAACATGTCGGCCGGCTTCGTTCCCGAGGGATAGACGGGACCGATCCAATCCTTGTACGAGAAGCCGCACGTACCGACGCTAATGAGCGGCATCGCTTACTTTATGCGAACGCGCCTTCCGTCGCTCCGGCTTCGGGCTCTCTAAGTTTAGCCAAGCGGCCAGCGCCGCGAGATCCGGGTTCAGGTGCGCGAGTACTTCGTCGCTCGAGGTTTCCGATTCGAGGTGAGTCGCGATAACGCGTAGCACGCCGGCCGCCCGATCCGCTTTGAGGTCGACGCGCGCGACGAGTCTATCGCCGAGCAGATAGGGCAGCACGTAATAGCCGTGTACGCGCTTATGCGATGGTGTGTAAATCTCTAATCGATAATTGAAATTGAAGAGGCGCTGCGCCCGAGGCCGATGCCAAATTAGGGAATCGAAGGGAGATAGCAGCGCGCTCGCCTCGATTCGCCGCGGCACGGTGCGGTCCGCAATCAGATACGCTTGTTGCTTCCAACTTTCCACCAGGACCGGCAAGAGCACGTTCGCTTCGACGAGCTCCTCGATGCGTGCCCGAGCATCGGCCACGCCGAGCCGGAAATAGTCGCGCAGATCGGCTTCCGTCGCGACGCCGAGCGCTTGCGCGGCGATGCGGACGAGCTCCCGCTGTGCATCCGCCTCGGCAACCTCCGGTGCCTCGAATAAAGTTCGCGGCACGACGCGTTCCGTAAGATCGTAAACCCGTTCGAAACTATTGCGGCGCGTCGCGGTGCTCACGATACCCGCGTAGAAGAGATACTCGAGCCCGCGCTTGATCTCGCTCCAGCCCCACCAGCTGCCCGTGCCGCGCGATCCCTCGAAGTCCGATGCGCCCTTGGGGCCTTCGTCTGCGATCGTCGCGCGCAAACGTTCCACGAGCGCGGGTTGCTCGCGCGCCACGCTCGACATACTCGACCACATGCCGACGTGGCGCCGCGCACGCTCCATGCGCCACCGCACGAACGGATACGTTTGCACCGGTAGGAGCGACGCTTCGTGCCCCCAGTATTCGAATAGCGCGCGTGGCTTGCGATAGGCAAGCCGCTCGAGCAGCGTTCGATCGTAGTTCCCGAGTCGCGAGAACGCCGGTAAATAGTGCGAGCGGATCAACACGTTGACCGAGTCGATCTGCAGCAAACCGATCTTGCGCACGAGATTCGCAATCGTGCCGGGCCGCACGGTCGCCGCGCGTTTGGCGCCGAAGCCTTGGGCGGCGAGGGCGATACGGCGCGCTTCGGGGAGTCGCAGAGTGGAGATCGACCGTATCACCTTACGGTAAGGCTTCGCCGCACACCGCTCGATCCGTTTAGCGCTCGAGAGCCGACCGTTTCGCCGGAACCTTGCGAGCACGGGTTCGAGCGTGATAATCTTCCGTGAACGCATGGCGATCGCTGAAATCGTGCTCCCGCTTACGAAGCCCGAAACGGAATGGGTCCGCGGCAGACCCGTGCGCAAGATGAGCCCGACGCGCAATCACGGCCGGCTACAGATGAAGTTCGCGTTTGCGCTCGACGGCTGGGCTCGGGGTCGTGGCGAAGTCGTAACGGAATGGCGCTTTCGAATCGCCCTACCCGGTGAAGCGCGCCGGCCGCTCGTGCCCGACGTGGCCTTCGTTGCGGCGGACACGTTACGCGAACTCTCGGACGACGCGCTTCAATCTCCGCCGTTCGCTCCGACGGTCGCCGTAGAAGTGCTGTCGCCGGACGACGATGCGCGTGACGTCGATAGCAAGATCGACGTCTATCTGCGGGGCGGAAGCGCGCTCGTCATCGTAATCGACCCCGCGGCGAGGGCGATTCGGCTTCACGATGCGGCATCTTCGACTCGGTTGACGGCGCACGACGTCTTGCGCCATGAAGCGTTGCGGGATTTCGAGCTTCCCGTCGGCGCTTTTTTTGCTGACGCGCTCGATCGTCGCTAAAGCGTACGCGCGCACCGGCTAAACCGCTTCGAGCCGCGTGCCGAGCTCCCGCACCGCGGCGCAAGCCCGGGCGCTCGCGTTCGTCTGTAATCCGCAACTCGGGCTTGCGGAAACACTCGTCACCGCGGCGCAGCGCAACGCCGCCGCGAAGGACGCAAAGCCGTCGCTCATCGATATCTTCGCTTGGCCCGACGTTCCTTTCGGCGTTCTCATGAGCGGTTCGCACTAACGCAACGACTGGACGACGGCGACCGTCGGGCGCTACGAAGTAACGTGCCGCTAACCGGATCTATTTCCCCGGTGCGTAGGCGCCGCCGGATTGCGGGGGGGCTGCCTGCTCGCTCTCGTTTTGATCTTCGTCTTTCCCGCCGATCTCGACGGGCTCGGATAGCCGATCCGGCGCGATCCACTGATAGACGATCGGCACGATAAAGAGCGTCAGGACGAGCGAACTCAGCAATCCGCCGATGACGACCACACCGAGGCTGCTTCGAACCGACGACCCGGGTTCGAGCGCGAGTGCGAGCGGCAGCATGCCGGTGATCATCGCGGCCGTCGTCATGATGATCGGACGGAAGCGAGTCCGTCCGCTTTCGATCGCCGCATCGTGCTTATTCTTCCCGTCGCGGCGACGGACGGTGTTCGTGTAATCGACGAGCAGAATGCCGTTCTTCGCGACGAGCCCGACGAGCAGCAAAATGCCGATCAGCGAGAAGAGATTGAGCGTTTGATGCGTCGCCCACAGCGCGACGAGCGCACCGACCGTCGCTAAGGGCACGGAGAATAAAATGATGAGCGGGTCGCGAAAATCGTTGTAGAGCGCGACCATCAACAGATAGACCAGCAAGATCGAGAGGGCGATCGAGCCCGCCATGCCCACGAGCGTTT
>CAXTIY010000345.1:0-3883 GCA_964244215.1 uncultured bacterium | reverse complement strand
AGCGACCTGCCCATTTTACCTGGGCGGGGACCGGGCGCGTAGCCGCGGAACGGGCGTGGACGTGGATCAGTCGCGGACGCCGTACTTCGATGTCCTTCTCGATTACGTTGACTCCGGCGTCATCCCGTTTCATACTCCGGGCCACATGCAAGGCCGCGGCATGGACCGGGCGCTGCGCGACTTTCTCGGCGATAACGTGCTCGCGATCGATCTCACGCAGATTCGCGGCTTAGACGATCTGCTGCAGCCCTCGGAAGCGCTCGACGAAGCGCAGCGGCTCGCGGCGCAAGCGTACGGTAGCGATAATTCGTTCTTCTTGATCAACGGATCGACGAGCGGCAATCAGATCATGATGATGACCGCGCTCAATCCTGGCGAAGAACTCGCCGTGCCGCGTAACGCGCATAAGAGCGCGATGGGCGGCCTCATCATGAGCGGCGCGTTTCCGGTGTGGATGGCGCCCGAAGTCGACGATGCGTTACACATGGATCACACGGTGACGCCGCAGACCGTGCGCCGTACCCTCGCGGCGCATCCGAATATCAAAGCCGTCTACATCGTGAGCCCGACGTATTACGGCGTCGCAGCCGATCTCGAAGCGATCGCCCGGATCGCGCACGAGCATGGCATACCGCTGATCGTCGATGAAGCGTGGGGACCGCACTTTCATTTCCATCCGGCACTGCCGATCGACGCGCTCGAAGCGGGCGCCGATATGTGCATCAATTCGACGCACAAGATGCTCGGCAGTCTCTCGCAAACCGCGATGCTGCATCAAAAAGGCGAGCGCATTCGCGTCGATCGGCTCAAGGCGGTCGTCAAATTATTTCTTTCGACGTCGCCCAATCTCGTGCTCGTCGCATCGCTCGACGTCGCGCGCCGGCAGATGGCCATGGAAGGGAGCGCGCTCTTATCGCGTACGATCGAACTCGCGCAAGATACGCGGCGCCGGTTAAACGCAATTCCGGGCGTGAAATGCTTCGGTACCGAAGAAGTCGGCAAGCCCGGCGTCTTCGATCTCGATCCGACGAAAATTACGATTACGGTTAAAGATTTGGGCTATACGGGTTACGAGGCCGAAGAAATTTTGCGCCGGCGTTATAACGTGCAATGCGAACTCGCCGACCTTTTCAATTGTCTCGCGCTCTTCACGATAGGCACGACGCAAGAGATGGCCGATCGGCTCGTGTACGGCGTCAAGGAGTTATCGCGCGAAGACCGCCCGATCGACGTGTTCTCACCATCGGGCGTACTCGAGCGGCGTTTGCAAACCGGCACCTACAATCTACCGAAAATTCCGCCGATTCGCATGAACCCGCGCGACGCGTTTCTCGCGTCGACCGAGTTCGTACGCTTCAAAGAAAGCGTGGGACGCATTTGCGCGGAGGTCATCACGCCGTATCCACCGGGAATTCCCGTCATTTCGCCCGGTGAAGAGATCACGCCGGAGATCGTAGCCTACCTCGAACTCGAGAAAAAAGCCGGCGTACGCATGCAAGGGCCGTACGATTCGGAACTTCGGTCGATTCGAGTGGTACGGGAAACATGAGCGACGTTGCTGCGGGGGGTCCCGCGACGCTCGACTTGGAATGAACGTTGCAACGGTCGTGCGAGCCGACGGGGCGCAAGCGACCGAATTCTCGACGGGGACGTGCATTGGCTGTTAACGCCGAAGATCTCGCTTCGCACTGGGAACTAACTCAACTCCTCGACATCTTTCCACTGCCGATACGGCAGGCGCTCGTTCGGCTTCCGAATCTCGAAGCGCTCGTGGAAGTGGTGCTCGATCTCGGCCGACAACCCGAGGCTCGCTTTCCGGACGACTTCGTCTATTTGAGCGACGTCGCGGTTACGCTCGAAGATCTCGCACACGTGAGTTCGCGTCTGTCTGCGTTCGGTACCGACAATCGCGCCGGCATCGAACAGACGCTGCATCGCGTGTCCGCTATTCGTAATCGCGCAGGCAAAGTCGTCGGTCTGACGTGTCGCGTCGGTCGCGCCGTGTTCGGCACGATCGACATCGTGCTCGACGTGGTGCGCGGAGGTAAGTCGATCTGCTTACTCGGGCCACCGGGCGTCGGCAAGACGACGATCTTGCGCGAATGTGCGCGCGTACTCTCTGAAGATCGCAAACGCGTCGTCGTCGTGGATACGTCGAACGAAATCGGCGGTGACGGCGATATTCCGCATCCCGGTATCGGGCACGCGCGCCGCATGCAAGTCGCCGACGCCGCGTTGCAGCACAACGTGATGGTCGAAGCGGTCGAAAATCACATGCCGCAAGTCATCGTCATCGACGAGATCGGCACCGAAGCCGAAGCCGGCGCCGCGCGAACGATCGCCGAACGTGGCGTGCAGCTCATCGGTACGGCGCACGGCAAGACGCTCGAGAATCTACTGATGAATCCGACGCTCTCCGATCTCGTCGGCGGCATCAGCACCGTCACGCTTTCCGATGAAGAAGCGCGCCGCCGCGGTACGCGCAAAACCGTTCTCGAACGCAAAGCGCCGCCCACGTTCGACGTCCTGATCGAGATCAACGATCGCAACCGGCTCTCGATTTACCAGAACGTCGCCGATACCGTCGACGGCTTGCTGCGCGGTTACGCGCCGCAACCCGAAGTGCGTCAGCGGCTCGCGGGCGGTGCCGTGCAAGTCGTGTCGGAAGCCGTACCGCTCGTACCGCAGCGGCGGCCACCGCCCGTCTCCGCGCCTCCGCGTGCCGTGCCGGATCCGGAGTTCGCCGCGGCGATGCGCACGGGCGATTTCGACGAACGCAGCGCGGATGATCGCGAACCGCACATGCTGCTCTTTCCATACGGCGTCTCGCGCAACAAGATCGAACGCGCGATTCACAATCTCAACGTCAACGCCTCGATCGCGCGTAAATGGGACGACGCCGACGTCGTCCTAACGTTAAAATCGCTCGAACGACGCGATTCGGATAAGCTCAAATCGATCGCCACGGAAAACGTGCCGATCTATTCGATTAAGACCAACACGACGGCGCAAGTGATGAACGCGCTCAAAGACATCTTCGCGCTGCCTTCGATCGATGCCGAAGAGATCGCACTTCGCGAAGCGACCGAAGCGATCTACAAAGTACTCGTCGATAGTCAGCCGGTCGAATTGACGCCGCAAACGTCGTACGTGCGGCGCCTGCAACATCAGCTCGCCGAACAACATCGCGTGATGTCGCGCAGCACGGGCCTCGAACCCAATCGGCGCGTCTTATTTTTCCGTGGAGCGCCCGCGTAACCGAACCGCGTTTCATATGCGTCGAAGGCATCGAGGGCAGCGGTAAGTCGACGCTGCTTACGGCCCTCGTGGCGCGACTAGAAAGCGCAGGAGTCGCTACGGTCGCGACGCGCGAACCCGGCGGGACGGCGCTCGGTAATCGCTTGCGCGCGACGTTCGTCGAACCCGGCCTGCGCATCGATCCGCTCGCGGAAGCATTCGTCGTGAACGCTTCGCGAGCGCAGCACGTAACCGAAATCATCGAGCCCGCGCTAACGGCCGGCCGGTGGGTTTTGTGCGATCGCTTTAGTGCGGCGACGCTCGCGTACCAAGGGTATGGCCGAGGCATCGATATCGCGACGCTGCGGCTTCTGGCAAACGTCGCGACGCGCGGTCGGTCGCCCGATCTTACGCTGTTGCTCGATCTCGAAGTCGAGCGCTCGCGAGAACGGGTGCTCGCACGCGCAGCGGCGAGCGGCGAGGCCGTCGACCGGCTGGAACGCGAGGACGCCGCCTTCCACGCGCGGGTGCGTACGGGGTACCTCGAACTCGCGCGCGATGACGCGAGCTTCGTAACGTTCGACGCGACGCTCCCGCAAGCGGAGCTTCTCACAGCGGCTTGGGGCGAGCTGCAGGCGAAATACGG
>CAXTIY010000344.1:491-3903 GCA_964244215.1 uncultured bacterium | reverse complement strand
GGCCCATCGGGACTATCGGTAAGTCACGCGTGGAAGCGGCGCGGTATCGATCACGTCGTGCTCGAACGTCATCGCATCGCGCACACGTGGCGCGAGAAGCGCTGGAACACGTTCTGTCTCGTGACCCCAAATTGGCAATGCAAACTGCCCGGCTACGATTACGCGGGCGACGATCCGTACGGCTTCATGCCCAAAGACGAGATCGTGCGCTATATCGAAGACTACGCAGCGTCGTTTTCACCGCCGTTACGCGAAGAAACGGGCGTGGCGAGGGTGAAGGCCGGAAAGAATGGTGCCGCTTTCGAGTGCGAGACGTCGCAGGAAACGTTGACGGCCGACCAAGTCGTCGTCGCCATCGGCGGCTATCATATCGTAACGCTGCCGCGCATGGCCGAGCGGTTACCGCCCGACATCGTTCAATTGCACTCATCCGATTATAAAACGCCGGAGAGTCTGCCGCCGGGCGAGGTGCTCGTGGTGGGTACGGGTCAGTCGGGTTGTCAGATCGCGGAGGATTTGCATCTTGCGGGCCGGCGCGTGCATTTGGGCGTCGGTAGCGCGCCACGCGTCGCGCGTCGCTATCGTGGCAAAGACGTCGTCGAATGGCTCGCGGAACTCGGCCACTACGACTTGCCGGTCGATCAGCATCCGCTCGGTGAAGCGGTGCGCACGAGGCCCAATCACTACGTTACCGGCCGCGACGGCGGCCACGATATCGACCTGCGGCAATTCGCGCTTGAGGGCATGCAGCTCTACGGCCGTTTGCGCGACGTGCACGACGGGAAGCTGTTCTTCGCAGACGACCTCGCGAGAAATCTCGACGGCGCCGACGCCGTGTCGGAAAATATCAAGACGACGATCGACTGCCATATCGATAAAAGCGGCATCGACGCTCCGGCCGAGGCGCGCTACGTGCCGGTTTGGCAGCCGAGCGATACGCCGCTCGAAGTAGATTATCGGGCCGCGAACATCACGACGATCGTGTGGTCGACGGGGTACGCCTCCGATTTCCGCTGGGTCGAGTTACCGGCGTTCGACGGGCGCGGCTATCCGCAACATAAACGCGGCGTAACGACGGTGGACGGCTTATATTTTCTCGGTCTGCCCTGGCTATACACGTGGGGCTCGGGCCGCTTCTCCGGTATCGCGCGTGATGCAGAACACGTAGCGGAGCGGATTGCGGCGCGACGCGGAGCCTTTCAACCCGCCCGGATGAGCGGCCGAAGCGCTTAGCGATCGCGGTCAGCCTCACTTCAACGGCGATAACGCGGCACTCGCCGCGACGGCGACGGCCGTGCCGCTGGCTTCGGAGAAGATCCTGGCCGGCTGGTCCGCGCGCGCCCTTGCCGGTTTTGCAGCGCGATTCGGAAATGCCACGACCGTCACGTGTGAGGTCGAATACGGCGGCGTCGCCAGCAGCACCGAAATTCTGAAGTATCACTGCGGTGCGGGCGTACCGTTCTTGCAACCGCGACGCACCGATAAATAGATCGAGCAACGTGAGCCCGCGCACACCTCGTTCTTATGACGCATGTTCGGGCAGATTCGGACGGCGGGCTGCCGATGGTAGCTATGCCTCATAGCAAGCATTTCGCGGACTTTGGGTCTGGTGGTCGCTCGATGCAGAACGTTGTCTCGTTACACAAACCGCGACTCGAGCAGGACGGTCGCAACCGCGACGTTCGCCTCGTCGAGGCGGTTCTCGCACGCGCCCACGAAGCGGCCATAATTTACGACGCGCAGCCGCTCGGGTCGGCTGAAGCGCGAATCATCTTCGCAAACGCGGCGTATGCAAAGCTGATGGGCGGCACCCGCGCGGCGCACATCGGCAAGAAGCCGATTCTCGAAGCCGGTGACGGCAGCGAAGGTCATGCGTCGACATCGGTTCGGCACGAACGCCCGGACGGCACGTCGGTCACGATCGAGATGTCGTTCGCACCGATAGAAGACGAACGTCAGCGGCTCAATCTGGTGATCGCGTTTTGCCGCGAAGCCGAGCCCGTTCCGGACGTTGCGAGAGCGCTCGTCGCTCGTGAGGACGAACGCACGATCCGGCAGCTTCGCAGCGAACTGCGCGACCGTAAGCGCGTCGAGAAAATCCTTTTGGAAGCGACGTGCCGCGACGGCCTGACCGGCCTGCCGAACCGCCTGCTTTTTATCGAACTCGTAAAGGAGGCGCTTTCGAAAATGAAGCGTTCCGGCACGTCGATCGCGGTGCTCTTCCTCGATTGCGACCGCTTCAAATTCGTCAACGACACCTACGGCCATCTGGTCGGCGATACGTTACTCGTCGAAGTCGCCCAGCGCTTAAAGCAATGCTTGCGGCCCTCCGATGTGCTGGCCCGAATGGGCGCCGACGAGTTCGTCGTGCTGCTACGGGGTGGCAATGCGCTCGGTACGTCCACGAGCGTCGCGCAGCGACTTTCCAAGACGTTCTCGCTGCCGTTTAAGGTCGGTGGCGAGGAACTCTACCTCACGGCTAGCGTCGGCGTCGCCGTTAGTACCACGGGGGAAGAGATCGCCGAGGATCTCATGCGCGATGCCGGCATCGCGATGGACGAAGCGAAGAACACGGGTGGCCAGCGCTGCGTCGCCTTCTCGCCCGATCTTCGCGTGGGTCTCGTACGGCATCGCACGCTCGAAACGGACCTGCGCCGCGCGCTCGAACGTTCGGAGCTTTGCATCGCTTATCAGCCGCTCGTTCGCCTCGCCGACAATCGGTTAATGGGCTTCGAAGCGCTCGCCCGTTGGGAGCACGCCACGCTCGGATCCGTGTCGCCGACCGAGTTCATTGCGGTCGCGGAAAGTTCGAAGTTAATCGTCGAGCTCGGCGATTGGATATTGCACCAAGCGTGCGTCGACTTACGCCGTTGGCAACAGGCGGGCTCGGGCAACGCAGATCTTTCGATATCCGTCAACGTCTCGGCGAAGCAACTCATCGACGAGCGCTTCACGCGTCGCGTCGCAAGCGCCCTGATGCTCAGCGGACTTCGCGCCGAAAGCCTCCATCTCGAGCTTACCGAGAGCAGCTTGATGGTCGATTCCGATATGGCGAGCGCGTTGCTTGGCAGGCTCCGCGCGATGGGCGTAAGCTCGCACGTCGACGACTTCGGCACGGGCTACGCTTCGCTGACCTATCTTCAACGTTTTCCGGTGACCGCGCTGAAAATCGACCGTTCGTTCGTAAGCGGTTCCGGCGATGGTCTCGCCAACCCCGTCATCGTTAAGATGGTCGCCCGGCTCGCCGCGGACCTCGGTTTGCGCGTCGTCGCCGAAGGCATCGAAACCGCGGCGCAAGCGGACGCGCTGACCTCTCTCGGCTGCGATTATGGCCAAGGCTATTACTTTGCGCGACCGCTTACGGTCGCGGCGATCCCGGCATACCTCGCGGGCCGGGGCGGGCCGCTAGAGC
>CAXTIY010000344.1:0-481 GCA_964244215.1 uncultured bacterium | reverse complement strand
GTCCGACGTAGCCGCGATCGATTCGGTCGACGAGTAGATTTGCCGCAGCCGCGCCAAGACGCGCGGCCGGCTGGTCGATCGTCGTCAAAGCGGGATCGAGCAGCCGGGACCACGGCGTCTCATCGAAGCCCATGAGGCTTATGTCGCTCGGCATCCGTAAACCGCTATCGCGAATCGCGAGCATCGCGCCGAGCGTAAGCAAATGATTGGTCGCGATGATCGCCGTGGGCGGCTCTTGGAGATGCAAGAGATGCAGCGTCTGTTCGTAGCCCGAATGTTGCCGAGCATCGCTCCCGCGCCGAACGTATTCCGGCCGGCCGGCGATGCCGAGCGCGGAGAGCGTGCTCGAGTAACCGCCGATGCGCTCGTCGTTTAACGACTTGTGATGCAATCCGATGATCGCGATGCGATGATGCCCGAGCGCTACGAGATGTCGCACGGCGAGGTCGCTACCGAGTCGATTGTCGGCTATTACGACGTC
>CAXTIY010000343.1:0-3904 GCA_964244215.1 uncultured bacterium | reverse complement strand
GATCGCGGCGATCCGCGGGGCGGCGTTCGTGCCGCCCTCGACCTTCACGCTCGACGCGCCGGCGCGAACCAGGGCGATCGACGATGCGATCGCGTCGCGATCGCTCGTTTCGAAACTTCCGAACGGCAGATCGACGACGACGTGTGCGCGCGTCGTCCCGCGCGCGACCGCGCCCGCATGGCGGCACATATCGTCGAGCGTTACCTGCGTCGTCGACTCGTAGCCGAGCACGACCATGCCGAGCGAATCGCCGACGAGAATTGCGTCGATGCCGGCGGCTTCGGCGCACCGGGCGAATGGTGCATCGTAGGCGGTAACGACCGGGAAGCGGGTGCCTTTACGCGCGCGCAGCGCGGCAGAAGTAAGTCGGCGTTGGGCGGCCATTCGGCGCGCTACGCTTTGCGCGGTCCGCGGACCTACGAAAAACCGTTGGAAGCCGAATTGAGGCTGTTCTTGGCGCGTCCGCCCAGGGCCCGAAGCACGGCGAGCGAGACCATCGCGACGAGCGCGATGACGATCGCGTACTCGACGAGACCCTGTGCCGACTCATCTAGGAGCATGGCGCGTAGCATCTTGTTGAATCCGGCTGCAGGGCTTACGACGGTCATGGCTTCCTTTTGCAAGACGGGGGCGCTCGAGACTGGCACTTCGAGCGCTGTTACATCGACCTCCCGGCCGCGAGCCGTATGGAAGCCTCGACCGGCAAATCGGCTCGACCGATGCCATACATACTTATCGGCTAAAATATCGGGAATCGGTCGGCGAACGACTGCCGCCGCTCGAAGCGATTAAGCCGTGAGCACGTTCCTCACCAAATCGAGGCGACGGAGCGGTCGCTCTTGCGGCCGGGCGACGGCGCCGATCGATCGCTCTCGGATTTAAGGTCAGCTCGGAGCGGCGCGCTCGAAACTGTGCCGACCGTTCGCCGCGCGGCCCCTTACGCGTCGTAGCTGACGGAACGAATCGTCACGCGTACGCTGCCCGAAGGGCGGTGCCACGTTACGGTTTCGCCGGCTCGCGCTCCGAGCAACGCTTGCCCGAGTGGAGAAGCATTCCCGATGCGACCCGCCTCGATATCGATCTCGTCCTCACCGACGATCGTAAATCGGCGCTCGACCCGACCCGTCTCGGACACCACGACCGTCGACCCGAAAGCGACTTGCGAGCGGTCTGCCGGCGTCGACGGAACGACGGCGTTCGCCACCAGCAGCTCGAGACGCTTACGTTCCTTAGGAGCGGGGGAAGCCGCTAACTGCGCTTCGAGCGCGGCGAGGCCGGAACGCGTAATTACACGTTCGCGGCGCTCGTTACCCGGCACGATTTCCGGGAGTTCATCCGGCTCTTTTACAAATCCACGGCTCATAGGATCGGCTTACCCGTTCCCGTGCGTCGAGGAACTAGGGACCGCTAGTTGCGGGCGCTCAGCTCCGAATCGCGCGTCGTTGCGGCGTTGTCGACCACAAGTTCTTCGTGCTTCACGGATTCGTCGACGCGCTCGGTTCCGGCGACCGAACGTTTTCCGATCGCGACTTCTTCGCGAACGACGGTGCGTTTATCGACCACGACCTGCTCGCGCATCAGCGGAATGCGGATCGTTTCGCTATCGGTAATCGGCCCGGTTGCAGCACGAGTACCACCCGAAACCGGGCGGCGTTCGATAAAGAGTTCTTCATGCATGACCGGAACGTCGACCGAGGCATCCTGCGAAACGACGCGCTTAGCGATCGTCGCCTCACCCGCGGCGACCTGATTCTTATCGATCGCTAGCCGCTCTTCGCGCAACTGCAGCGTACGTGCTCCCTCGACGTCTTCGATGCCGGCGGCCGGGGCCGTAGCAACGGTTCCGGCGCCGCGAGCGGTTTCGGTTTCCGAACCGAGACCGGCGGCGGTCGATGCGACTTGGCCGCGATCGTTGCGCAGAATCCGGAAGATCTCGTCGTAACGATCCTTCGCCTCGACCGTGATGACGGCGCCGCCGTCGTGAATGCGATTATCGAGCGCTAATGCGTCGCTATCGGGTACGCCTCGCTTCGTGAGCGCTTCATAAAGCGATTCGCGGCCGTCCTCACCGAAGAAACGCGCGAGCGATGCTCCAAAGCCGCCTTCGGCCGTCTCGACCTGGTGTTCGTCCGAATCGGCAACGTCTGCGCTCGCGCTCGCGCTCGCGACGCCCATCCACGTCTTGTGGAAACCCGCGTCGTGCAAATCCTGGAGAGCGTGAGCCGCCTCGTCGCGCGAGTCGAAAATCGCTGCGACCGTTCCACGATCGTACGGGCTCGCCTCGTTCTCATCGTATGCGTAGCCTTGCTTCGTATCCATGCGTCTCCTAGCGTAAAGTGTTGTGCGGTGCGCGGTTCGCGGACTCGCTAAACGTCGCACGTCGCGCTTACCCGCAACTCGATATCTCAACACCCGCCGGACGACCGTTCATGCAATTTTTAGATCGACGCGGGCGCGTTTAACATCGGCTTATTCATCGGTGAGGCTGAGGGCTCTCGCGACCGCTCGGGCTTCGGGATCGCATCGCTCGACGATATCGAGAAACTCTTCGAGAGCCGACTCGACCAAAGCACTCTCATCAACTCCGTGTTCCACAACATGGCTTTGCATTAATAAGTAGATACGATTGGACACCGCAATCGACACGGTTTCCAACGGCCCAACATCTTTTGCATCACTCACTCGCCAAGGATACCACCGGTTCGCGATTCTTCACCCGAGGAAATCAAGTGTATGGCGGGTCACCCGAGTGCGCGTCGATGGCGTGCGATTAATTATTGTACTGAACTTTTCGAACGGCTTCGCGTTTGCCACTCTCTGCCGCGACGGCAACACGCTGCCGGCCGCCGGACGTCGGGGGGGCGCTCGAAACCTTGCCGAATTACGCTCGTAGCATGAATCGGGGGCGGCAGCGGTGACCGGTGATCAGGAAGTCGTCGGAAAAGTCGGCCGGGTGACGGGCACGATCGGCCCGCGGACCGTCGGCGAAGTGATGATACCGATTCGCGGCGGCAGCGAAGCCTTCAATGCACACGCGAGCGACGGCGATTCGACGATCGAGACGGCCAGCCGCGTGCTCGTCGTCGAGTACTATCCACCCCGCACGGTCGTTGTTGAGAAACTATAAGTGTCGCCCAGACGCGACCCCATAGAAAGGTCATCATGGTTCTCGCACCGTTCGCCGGCCTAGGCATCGGCGTCGTCGTCTTCGCCCTTATCGTCATCCTCGCGATCGTTCTCTTCAAGGCGATGTGGAAAGTCGCCGAACCCAATGAAGCGCTCATTATTTCCGGCATGCGCTCGCGCGGAAAAGCCGCCGAGGGCGTGGGGGAAAGTATGGGCTTCAAGATCGTTACGGGGCACGGAACCCTCGTGATACCGGGCGTGCAAGTCGCGCGCCGTTTGTCCCTCGATGCGCAAGAAGCGCCGCTGACGGTAACGTGCGTCACGCGCCAGGGCATCAAGACGTCGATCGAAGCCGTCGTCATCTACAAGGTCGGCGACGATTTCGCGTCGATCGCGAACGCCGCACGGCGTTTTCTCGATCAACAAGATAAGATGAACCCGCGCATTCAAAACGTCTTCGAGGGGCATCTCCGCGCGATCTGCGGCTTACTGACGCTCGAAGACCTCATCCGGGATCGCGACAAACTAACGGCGGCGACGCGCGAAGCGGCGGGCGTCGAAATGCAGAAGCTCGGCCTCGTAATCGATTCGTTACAGATTAAGGGCATCGCGGACCCGAGCGGATACATCGATAATCTCGCGCAGCCGCACGTCATGGAAGCGCAGAAGACCGCCCGCATCGCGAAGGCCAACGCCGATCGCGAAGCGACCGAACGCGAACAAGAAGCGATCGTCGCTAAAGCCGCCGCCATGCGCGACAGTCAAGTCAAACAGGCTG
>CAXTIY010000342.1:0-3914 GCA_964244215.1 uncultured bacterium | reverse complement strand
CGGCTTATCCGCGAGTGCCACCATCAGCGCCGCCGGGGCGCTTAAACGATATGTCGTTGCATCGCGAGCGAGAACGTCGGGCCGAGCGAAGGCGGCGGCGGCGACGCGCGTTGCTAGCGTCGGGGTCGCACCGCGCGACTGCGTGAGGTCGGGAAACACTTCTGCGTCGCCCGTAACTAAATCCGCAAATGCGCGTGCGCTACCTCCGCTCGTCGTAGCCAAGGCACGCGTTCCATGCATGCCTAGCGGCGCATCGCCGCTGCGCGCGAGTGACTCCGCGACGAAGGCACTCGGTGCGGCTCCGGCGAGGAGGCGATACATAGGCAGCCTTGCGGGCGCCGCGGGTACCGCCGCGTCGAAGATCACGTTTGCCGCGATCTGGGCCGGACCCACATTGAAGCCGGCCGGAACGAACGATGGTTGAGCGAAAGCGGGTCCTTCGAAACCGAGAACGATGGTGGCCGCGAGCGCAGCCGCGATTGTGCGATTCATTTAAAGTTCCTTTTGCCTTTGCGGCAGATGTCGTTGCGGCTGCTTGCCGTTAACCGAATCCTAAGCAAAGCGCGTCCGAGCACCGTCCGTCATTACGGACGCTTCACACGGGTCGTCGATTTCGATACGCGTCCCGCGCAAAGGAAAATCGACCCGTTGCAGCACGGCCGATTAAGATGGAAAGACGTTGCGAGACTTACTTAAGCGCTTGAAGATACTTCCGCATTAAATTTTAACTCGCGAGCGCGCACGGCGAGCACGACCAATTGAAGCGTCTTGAGGTCCGCGAAGGTCGAAAAGTGTCACCTGGGCGATCCCGACGTTCCCGACATTTCTGCCGGTCGAGGTATGCGGCGCGGGCTATCTTGAGGCTTCCTAGCCGGTCGCTTGAAACGACTGCAACCGCACGGCGGTCATGGAGTGGGATGACTACCATCACCAAGCCGCTCAGCGTACAGCGCGCCGGCGAACGCGCGAATCTCGACCACGGCTGGCTGCAGACCAGCCACTCATTCAGCTTCGGGAGCTATTTCGACCCGGCCAACCTCAGCTGGGGCACGCTCCGGGTGTTTAACGACGACGTCGTCGCGGCGGGCAAAGGCTTCGCCACCCATCCGCATCGCGATATGGAAATCTTGACCTACGTGCTGGATGGCGAACTCGCGCACCGGGACTCAATGGGAAACGAGCGCATCGTCAAAAGCGGTGGCGTTCAGTACTTGAGCGCCGGCACCGGGATCTCGCATTCGGAATACAATCATCGTAGCGACGTGCCGCTGCATTTCGTGCAGATGTGGGTGGTGCCGAAGGCGCAGGGGCTCGAGCCGCGCTACGGTCAGGTCGATTTCTCACTCGAAGATCGCCGCGAGCGTTGGCTAACGGTCGCGAGCGGCGTACCCGGCGTCGAAGCGCCGATCGAGATCTGGCAGAACGCGACGTGCAGCGTCGCACGCCTCGAAGGCTCGCCGCTCGCGAGCACGGTCGCGGCCGGACGCTTGGCGTTCCTCTTCGTCGCTTCTGGCGAGCTAAACGTCGACGGAGAGACGCTGCAGGCGGGCGACGCCGCCCGCATCACGGGGCCATTCGAGATCGAACTCTCAGGCATGGGCGAAGCCGTCCTTTGGGATGTGCCGCCACTAGGCGTCGCGGCTTAACGCAACTGGACTTCGCCGCCGCCGCCAAGTACGCGGAGCGGCACGCGTTGCAAGCCTTCGTCGCCGTCCGTGACGGCACGAAGGTCTTCGAACGTTTCGGCGACGGCTTCGATGCCGATACGCCGCACGCGCTCTATAGCGGTACGAAAAGCTTTTGGGGCCCGCTCGCGCTCGCCGCGGCTGCGGAGGGCTTGCTCGATCTGGACGAATCGGTCGGCGCGACCTTCGAGGAGTGGCGTAGCGGTCTGCGCGCGCGGGTAACCCTGCGCGCGCTGCTCTCGCTAACCGCCGGGATCGCGTTCGGTGGACTCGGCTCGAGCGTGCCACTTTACGCGAAAGCGCTCGCGGTCGAACCGAAGGACGAACCGGGAACGCGCTTCACGTACGGCGGCATCCCGCTGCAAATCTTCGGCGCGGTTCTCGCGCACAAACTCAGGGGGCTCGGGTTAACGCCGCACTCGTATCTCGCCGAGCGGCTTCTGGAGCCGCTGGGCATGCGCGTCGAGGCGTGGCGGAAGCTCGCCGATGGAACGCAGCCGTTGCCGACCGGCGCGAGTGTCAGCGCGAACGAGTGGGCGAAATACGGCGCGTACGTTTTGAATCGGCACGCCGAACTCGCGGCATGTTTCGTCGCGACGGCCGCTAATCCGCGTTACGGCTTAACTTGGTGGCTCAGTCCTCTCGCGAGCGCGCCGGACGTCGTCTATGCGAGCGGTTCCGGCGGTCAAGCGCTCTACGTTATTCCGTCGGAACGGCTCGTCGTCGTAAAATTCGGCAAGAGCGGCTCGTACGATCATGCGGCGTTCTTGCGGCGACTGCTATCGTAACGGTCGCACTAATATTAGCCGCGAAGGCGTAGCTTCGTCGTCGATCAACTACGACTCCGCAAACTGCCGCGCGAGCGACGGAAGGCCTTCGCCGAAGGTCGGGTGGATCGCCATGAAGCGGTCGAGGTCTCGCCACGTCGCGCCGAGTTCGATCGAGAAAGCGATCGTGTGGATGATTTCGCCCGCTTCGTAGCCGATGAAGGTCGCGCCGAGAATCTTATCGGATTCCGCGTCGATGACGAGCCGATAAAAGCCGGCCTCCAAATTCCATTCGGCTCCGCGCGCGACGTCTTCGAGCGCGAGCGTCGTGGTTCGAACCTTGTGGCCGGCCGCGCGTGCCTGTTCCTCGTTCATCCCGGTCCGTGCGAGTTGCGGCTCGGTAAACGTCGTGTACGAAAGCACGCGGTCGTCGCGTTTGCGCGGCTTACCGGCGAATGTGGACGCGAGGCGCCGGTAATCTTCCCACGAGACGTGCGTGAACGCGGGTTGACCCGCGATCTCACCGAGCGCGTACACGCCTTTGCACGTCGTTTCTAAGTAATCGTCGACGGCGACGAAGCCGCGTTCGGTTAACTCGATGCCGGCCGCTTCCGCGTGTAGCTCTGGGCTGTTGGGCGTGCGGCCGGTCGCGACGAGGAGGCCCTCTGCTTCGAGCGTTCGGCCGTCGTCGAAGGTAAGGGTGAACACGCGGCCATCGTGCGTTACGGCTTTCGCCTTGACGCCGAGTTCGAGCGTGACGCCGTCGTTGCGTAGCGACGTTTGCAAGACGTCCGTCGCGTCCGCTTCTTCACGATCGAGGATGCGGGCGGCGGGGTGCACGATCGTCACGGCGGAGCCTAAGCGCTGCGCACCCTGACCGAGTTCGAGTCCGACGTAACCGCCCCCGATCACGGCTAAGCGCGCCGGCAGCGCCGCTTGATCGAACCAATTCTCATTCGTCAGATACGGCGTTCCGGCGAGTCCGTCGATCGCCGGCACGAGCGGACTCGTCCCCGTATCGATAACGACGAGCGCTCCGCGAAACGAACGGCCGCCGCCGGACACCGTGCGTTCGCCCGTGAACGACCCCGTCGCGCGAACGAGCTCGACCGTGGATTTCCCGATCTTGCTTTCGTTACCGCTATGCCACTCGTCGCGAATCTTTCGTACGCGTGTCAAGACCGCCGCCTGATCGACGCGCACGTCCGCGTGAATACCGAGCGGACCCGCGGCCCGTGCGCGACCGGCGTTATGGGCCGATGCTAGATACGCTTTCGACGGCGTGCAGCCGTAATTGACGCACGTTCCGCCGAGCCGGCCGCGTTCGAAAAGCACGACGCGTTTGCCCGCTTGCGCGAATGCGAGCGCGAGCGGCGTTCCGCCCTGTCCGCTGCCAATTACGATAAGGTCTACGTCTTCGGGCAATGCTTCAATCCTATTCGAATAATGCGTTGCGTATTAT
>CAXTIY010000341.1:0-3925 GCA_964244215.1 uncultured bacterium | reverse complement strand
TAAAGGAATTGCCCGTTACATCCCGGGATTGACCGATATGACGAACGGCTCGCAAGCCCACAAGACCCTCTTTTGCCAAACCTTCATCGAGACGCACCGCACGTTTACACCTGCGGAACTGCCGTGGCCAACTCTCGATAGAACCTCCATCGACCGCTTACGTTCCATTCCCTTTTGGAGCGTCGCGCTTGCGGCCGAACGCAACGCCGGTTACATGGTCACCGAGTTCGCTAAAAAAGTTACCGATCCGATGGTTCGCGAAGCGCTCGCGATGCAGGGCGTCGAAGAATCTCGCCACGCGAATTTACTCGACGTGATGCTTCGCCACTACGAAGTAGCCGTCGACGATCTCGGCATCGCGCCGCAACCGGCGACGGAACGGGCCTTTCTCGATTTCGGCTATGAAGAGTGTATCGATTCATTCTTCGGCTTCGGCATCTTCGGGCTCGCGCGCCAGATACAACTGTTCGTACCGGAATTGACCGATATCTTCGAGGTCGTTCTGCTCGAAGAAGCCCGGCACGTAACGTTCTTCGTGAATTGGATCGCGTACGAGCGCATCCGTCGCGGCCGCGGTTTTGCTGCCTTCGGCGCGTATTGCACGACGCTCGGATACGTGCGCGCGGTCAATCGTATCGCGACGACGTTCGCGCCGGCGGCAGGCGGTGACGGCATGAAAACGCAGGGCGTGGGCTTCGGAGCCGAAGGCGCATTCGCAATGTTCGAGGACGTTACATGGCGCTCGTTCTTGCAATCGTGCGTCGACGGTAACGCACATTATATGGCCGCGATGCCGCCCGAGCTGCTCAAGCCCTCGTTTCTCTCGGGCCTTGCGAAAATAGCGATCGCCGCGCCGATTCCGTCGTTTGGACCAAAGGTCGGGCGGCGCTCGGTTGCAAAAGCGCGGCCCGCAGCGGCCGCTTAGGCTTCGCGCGCGGCGGCCAGGATCGCCACGGCCGTCTCGTCCGCGAGGCCTCGTAATTCCTCCGCCGCAAGCGCGAGGACATGGCCCGTTTCGGCGAGCGTGCCGAGATCGGCGACGCGGCTCCCGTAAGCGAGTTGCACGGCGGGAAGCGCTCGGCCGACGTCGCCGAAGGCGGTCGTCGCTTCCAGCAACTCGGCGAGCACCTGCGGCACGCGCGCGACCGTCGTCGCCCGAGTGACCGCGCGCCGCATGACGAGATGCACGATGCCGCGCGTATCGACGAGACAGGTGTCGGCGCGCGAGCCTTCGCTTCCTACGAACGCGATGAAATCGCCCGCTCGCGCACGCTGCGTGAGTGCCGTTACGGAGACGCGCAGGCTGCGCGCCGCAGCCGCCGCACGTTCCGCTTCGCTCGCAGTGCCGCGTTCCGTCGCCTGCGCCGCAGCCGCAGTCGCACCGGACGCCGTCGCGCGCACGAGATTACGACGCGCGTCGATTTCGACCGTTACCTCGGCGAACTCGGCCGCGGCTCCGGCCGCGACGACGCGCTCCAAGGCTTCGCGGCGCACGCGCACGACGTCTTCGGCCGAAGGCGCGACGATCGTGCGTTCTACGACGTCGCGCACGAGCGCGAGCGCGACGCCGAGCGGTGAAATGACTTCGGCATCTTGTGCGAGCCGATGCGGTAGGCCGAGCAGTTCTGCGGCAAACGGCACGAGCGCGGCCGCTCCGCCGCCGCCGCCGACGAGTTCGATATCTTCGCGTGCGAGCTCGTAGTCGGCGGCGAGTTCGTCGATTGCGGCGCGCAGTTTTTCCGCCGCGCGGACGAGCACGGCCCGCGCGAAGTCTTGCGCCGTAAGGCCGCAGACGGCTCCCGCGATCGCGCATGCGAGCCGCGCGCTCTCGGCGTTACCCTGCGCGAAATCTCCCGCGGGCACGTAACCGAGCAGATTCGCGGCGCACGTCGGGGTGACGGTAACGCGCCGCCCGTCGCATAGCGCGAGCGCGAGATAATCATCCGGGTCGTCCGGAAGCGGCCGAATAAAAACGGCGCGCGCGCCTTCGAGCGCTTCCGGCTCCGTGAACGCGGCGTAGCCGAGACCCGCGATGTGTGCGGAGCGCGGGCCGACGTCGAGCAGAACGTTCGCGCCTCGCGCACCCGTACCCAGGCGCGGAATGCTTCCGCCCGCAATCGCGAGCGTGCGGACGTCGAGCGTGCGCAACATCGTGCGATGCCCGCCGACGCGCGCGGGCCGCATCTGCGCCCGGCCGCGCCGGATGACCGAGCAATCCGCGCTCGTGCCACCGACTTCGATGAAGATGCCGTCGGTGACGTTTTCATGCAAGAGCGCGCCCGCAATGCCGGCGGCGGGACCGGAAAGCATCGTGAGGATCGGCCGGCGCGCCACTTCCGCTACGTCCATCACGCCGCCGTCGCTGCGCATGATCATCAGCGGCACGCCCACGCCCGCGCTCGCCACGGCCGCGGCCGTCATACGCGCCGTGCGTTCCATGCGCGGCAGAATCGCGGCGTTAAGCACGGCGGTGCGCGTCCTCGCGCGCAGTCCGTACGTCGCCGCAACTTCGTGGCCCGCGGTCGCGACGATGCCGCGGTCGCGGGCGTGTGAGACCGCGAAGCGTTCGTGCGCCGGCGCATCGACGCCGAACGCTTCGCTCGCGACGATCGCGTCCGCACCGCCCGCGACGAGCTCCGCGACGGCGCGCGCGATTTGCGCTTCGTCGTCGCCGCGTGCGTAGGCGAGCCGCGGCACGAGCGCCGCACCGGGGCCGAGAACGATCGCGGGCACACGTAGCTGCGCGCGCTCGAGCCATGCGAAGCGCCCGTGTAAGCCGACGATCCCGACGCGCGCGACGTCGCCTTCCAGAAGGGCGTTGGTCGCCTGCGTCGTCGAGTGTGCGATGAAGGCGATGCGCGACGCGTCGACGCCCGGAGTGGCGAGCGCCGCCGCCAGTGCCGCGACGATACCCGCCGCGACGCCTTCGGGTGCGTCGTGCGTCGTCGGGACCTTAATACGCGCGACGAGCGTGCGCGAACCCGCTTCGACCACGACGATATCCGTGAAAGTTCCGCCGACGTCGATGCCGACACGCAGCGCCGCATCTACGGCCGGAACGGCGCACCCAAGTGCAGCGTTAATTCGCTCGCGCCGCGCTCCACGAGAAAGTAATGGGACTTGCCGTCGTACGCGCGCGCTTGCGTTTGATAGGTTCCGTACAACCACCAATATTTACCGTCGAGCTTTTCGACGATGTCGTTCGTGCGCAAGCCGGCGTTATACGCGGGCCCCCCCGGGCGCACGAACGCACGCATCTGACCGTCTTCGGTTTTAAAGAGCGAATAGAGGAACGTCGGTTTATCGCCCGCTTTAAATGCGAGGCCGTTTGCGAATAGCGTTCGCGCGAGTTCCGGGCGTTCGAGCGTCCAGGTTTGCATGCGAAAGAGCGCGCCGAGCGCCGCGGCTTCGATCGGTGCGTTACCATGCGTGAGCGGTCGCGGATCGTCTTTGGTTACGAACCACTCATCGACGGGCCACCCCGCGCAATCTTCGAGCGTGAGTCCCGTATCCCAACCGTTGCGCCGCTGCGCCGGATCGTCCGGCACGCTCGAGGAGACGACGACGAGCGCCGCATAGGCATGCTCGGAGCAGGGCGCGTCCGTAGGCGGCGCGTCGAGCAGCACCGCATGAAAGCCCCGCCAGCCGCGCGCGAAATCGTTGTAGACGGCGCGCGCCGCAATGGCCGACCATCTTCCGTTCCCGGGCGCGACGGCTATCGTATCGCCCGCTCCGGGGCGTGCGCCGATCGCCGAAATATCGGCTGCCGATTCGGAGAAGCCGATCGTTTCGGCTGCGCTCGCAGGCGTCCCGAGGCGGAACGGTTGCGTGCCGAGCAACGCTCCACCGAATAGGACGACCACGAGCGTTGCGGCGATGGCGACGGCGACTTGATAGGGTAGCGTCGTTTTGGTAATCGTATCGA
>CAXTIY010000340.1:0-3944 GCA_964244215.1 uncultured bacterium | reverse complement strand
CCGTCCGTCATTCCCCCGCGGGCTTACCGTTCGACTTAGAAGCGACGCTTTTCGACGTTAATTTAGCTTGCAAGAAGAGTAGGAGATAGTCGTAACCACCGGCCTTGGAGTCGGTGCCCGACATATTAAAACCGCCGAAAGGATGCGCCCCGACGAATGCTCCCGTACACTTTCGATTAAAATAAAGATTACCGACGTGGAACTCTTCGCGAGCGCGCTCGAGCTTCGCATCGTCACGCGAATAGACGGCGCCGGTTAGACCGAATTCCGTATTATTAGCGATCGCAAGGGCGTCGTCGAAGTCGCGCGCCTTGAGAACCGCGAGGACGGGACCGAAGATTTCCTCTTGTGCGATCGTCGCCTGCGGCGCGACGTCGGCGATAACGGTCGGCTCGATTACGAAGCCCTCGGCTGCGGCGCGCTTGCCGCCCGTTACGAGCCGCCCGCCTTCCGAGATGCCGCGCTCTATATAGGAAAGAATAGTCGTCATCGCGCCCTCGTTGACGACGGGTCCGACGGTAATGCCGCGCTCGGCGGGATCCCCGACGGCCAAAGCCGCCGTACGCTGCGCGATCTTTTCCAAGACTTCATCGTACACGGAAGCATCGACGATGGCGCGCGAGCACGCCGAACACTTTTGGCCCGCGAATCCGAAAGCCGAGGCGACGATGCCTTCGGCGGCGGCGTCGAGGTCGGCGTCCGCGGCCACGACGATCGAATCTTTGCCGCCCATCTCCGCCACGACGCGCTTAATCCAGATTTGCCCAGGCTGCGTTTTCGCCGCGAGTTCGTTAATATGAAGCCCGACTTCTTTAGAACCCGTGAACGCGATAAAACGGGTCTTGGGATGGGCGACGAGCGCGTCGCCGATCGTTCGGCCGGAGCCCGGCACGAAATTGACGACGCCCGCCGGCAGTCCGACTTCATGCAGCAAATCGACGAAGAGGGCCGCTATCACGGGTGAATCGCTCGAGGGCTTCAGCACGACCGTGTTGCCCGTGACGAGCGCCGCAACCGTCATACCGGCCATGATCGCGAAAGCGAAGTTCCAGGGCGGAATGACGATACCGACGCCGAGCGCGATGTAAGCGAGCCGGTTTTCTTCGCCCGCGATCGCAACGAGCGGCGGCGGTTCTGCGAAACGCAGCGCTTCGCGAGCGTAAAACTCGATAAAATCGATCGCTTCGGCCGTATCGGCGTCCGCTTCGCCCCAACTCTTACCGACCTCAAGCACGAGAACGGCGTTAAAATCGTCGCGTCGCGCGCGGATGAGCTCCGCCACCTCGAAAAGATAGCCCGCCCGCTCGAGGGGTGAGACGCGTTTCCAGCTTTCGAAAACGCGTGCCGCCGTCTCGATGGCTTCGTTCGCTTGGGCGGCATCAGCCGATCCGATCACGCCGACGATCTCGGTGGGGTGCGCCGGGTTGCGAGATTCGAGCGTCGTAGCGGTGTCGACCGCACGGCCGTCGATCACGACCGGATGCCGGCGCGGCCCGGCCGAGCGTGCCCGCGCGAGCGCGGCCTCCATCGATGCGACGTCGGCGGGATCCGCGAACGTCCGAAGGCGCTCGTTCGCGAAGGGTTTGCGATCGGTTATGGTTTGCACGCCTCGCAGTTTCAATGCACCGCTTTGTTACTCCACCCATGGCTTAGGCGATCCGGCCGGCTGATCGTCCGCTTTTGCGGCAGGGGCGGCGGAAGCGGACGCTACGAAGCAACGTCGGGCGCTGAAGCAGCCCCAAAGCCCGCCACGAGGAAGATCGATCATGATTTACGACATTGCAGTGGTCGGTGGCGGCATCGTCGGCTTGGCTACTTCGCGCGAGCTCAAGTTGCGCTTTCCCAGTTTAACCGTCGCGGGCATCGAGAAAGAAGACGGCTTCAATAAACACCAGACCGGGCGTAACAGCGGCGTCATCCATTCCGGCATCTATTACAAACCGGGCTCGTTCAAGGCGAAGCTCTGCGTGGAAGGGCGCCGGCTCACGTGGGACTTTTGCGATAGGCACGGCATCGAGTACAAGAGCGTCGGCAAGCTGATCGTCGCGACCGATCGAAGCGAACTCGGCCGATTAGAAGATCTCTGGGTGCGCGGTCAGCAGAACGGCGTCGAGGGCCTAGAAATGCTCGACGCGGGCGCAATCGCGGCGCGCGAACCGCATTGCCGCGGCATCAAAGCCATTTTTTCGCCGGTTACGGGCATCGTCGACTGGGGGCTCGTTTCGCAGACCTATGCGGATGAAGCGCGCGAACTCGGTGCCGATTTTTACTTAGGACACGAAGTAACGCGCATCGCCCGCAAGGGCGGAGTAAACGTTCTCACGACGACCCACGGCGATATCCAAGCGCGTTACGTAATAACGTGCGGCGGCCTCTACTCCGATAAACTCGCGCAGATGACGGGCGGTCAACGCGATCCCAAAATCGTGCCGTTTCGCGGCGATTACCTCATCCTTCGGCCCGAGAAATCGTACCTCGTGAAAGGCAACATCTATCCCGTGCCCGATCCCGAGTTTCCGTTTCTCGGCGTCCACTTCACACCGCGAATGAACGGGGAGATTTGGCTCGGACCCAACGCCGTGCTCGCGTTCGCGCGCGAAGGCTACTCGTTCTTCGATATCAACCCACCCGAGTTGTGGGACTCGCTCACGTATCCCGGCTTCTTCAAGATCGCTGCGAAGTTTTGGAAGATCGGAGCGGGCGAGATGTATCGCGACCTCGTGCGCAGCGCCTACGTCCGGGCGTTGCAGCGCTACATTCCCGAGCTGCAGCCGGAAGATTGCTTGACGGGGCCCGCCGGCGTCCGGGCGCAAGCTATGGCGCCCGACGGCTCGCTCGTCGACGACTTTGTTTTCGAAGGCGCCGAAGGCATCGTGCACGTGCGCAACGCGCCGTCGCCCGCGGCCACGTCGTCGCTCGCAATCGGTAAATACATCGTCGACGATGCAGCGCAACGCTTCGACCTCGAGCGCGTCGTCGTTGCCGCGTAAACCGTTCGAATCATCCGCCATTTCAAAGAAGCATCGGCGAAAAATAAGTAAGATGGATGCATCACGAGCGGAGCCAATCTAACGCGTGATGGCATCCTCATTCGTAGACCTCGCTTGGTTCCACGCGCACCGCGACGATGCGAACCTCCGCATCGTCGATACGCGCAGTAAACCGCACGGCGCGCCGGACCTCGTCGCGCCGAGCGGCGCCGAGCAATATGCGGCGGGCCACATTCCCGGTGCCGTTCATCTGGACTACGCCGACCATCTTAAAGACGGCAAGACCCCCTACGCCATGCGCGTCGCGCCGCCCGAGCACTTTGCAGCCGTGCTCGGTGCGAACGGCATCGGCGACGACACGCTCGTCGTCGCGTACGACGACGGCGACGTTCCCTATGCCGCGCGCCTCATCTGGATGCTCGGCTATTACGGACACGACGCCGCCCGTATTTTAGGCGGCGGCTACAAAGGCTGGCTCGCGAGTGGCGGCTCGCCGACCACACACGTTCCGACGTACGCTCCTAAACTATTTACGCCGCGCCTGCGGCCGCAACTACGCGCCTCACGCGCCGACGTTTTGGCCGTTGCCGAAGGCCGCAGCGACTCGCAGCTTCTCGAAACGCAGCGCAACAAAACGTACGCGCTGCGTAACTTCGACATCGCGGGCTCGGTCAGGTTGTCCGGTAACGATTTGCTCGACGACTCCGACGGTGGCCGCGTCGTGCCCCGCGAACGGCTCGACGCACTCGTCGATGAACGCGGACTCGATCGCGCGAAACGCACGATCGTCACGTGCGGCAGCGGTGTCTCGGCGTCCGGTGCCTATATCGCGCTGCTCGAAGCGGGTTTCTCCGATGTGGCCGTATACGACGGCTCCTGGATGGAGTGGGCGCACGACGATCTTCCGCGCGTCCCAAAAATATCGTAGCTCGCTAACCGCGACCCGAGCGGCGC
>CAXTIY010000339.1:0-3950 GCA_964244215.1 uncultured bacterium | reverse complement strand
TCCTCGTGGTCGCGGCCGACGACGGCGTCATGCCGCAAACGATCGAAGCGATCTCTCATATCAAAGCGGCGGGCGTGCCGATCGTCGTCGCAATCAACAAGATGGATAAAGAAGACGCGTCGCCCGATCGCGTTAAATCGCAATTATCCGAACAAGGCTTGCAACCGGTCGAATGGGGCGGCAAGACGGAGATGGTTCCGGTCTCCGCACGCACGGGCGACGGCATCGACCAGCTGCTGGAAACGGTATTGCTCGAAGCCGAACTGCGCGACCTCAAGGCGAATAAAACGCGCCGCGCGACGGGTACCGTCATCGAATCGGCGCTCGATAAGGGCCGCGGTGCGGTTGCGACCGTGCTCGTTCAGAACGGTACGCTGCGCGTCGGCGACGTCGTCGTCGTCGGTTCGGCGTTCGGGAAGATTCGCGCGCTCGTCGACGATAAGGGCAAACAAGTTAAAAAGGCCGGCCCGTCGATTCCGGTCGAGATCATGGGACTTTCGGACGTGCCGAGCGCGGGCGATTCGCTCATGGTCGTCTCCGACGAACGCGTCGCTCGCGAAGCTGCGGCGAAGCGGTCGACGCGTCGTAAGGACGTCGCGATCGCCGCGACCTCGGGGCCGCGCGTGTCGCTCGAGAGCTTCATGAACACGCCGATGGACGGCGGGAGCAAGACGCTCAACCTCATCCTCAAGGCGGACGGCCAAGGCGCGGTCGAAGCGTTACGGTCGCGCGTCGAGGGGCTCTCTTCGGGCGAAGTCAACATCCGCGTTATTTACGCCGGCGTCGGCGCGATTACGCCGAACGACGTTAATCTCGCGAGTGCTTCTAATGCGGTGCTTATCGGGTTCAATATCCGGCCCGACGAGACGGTTAAGCGGCTCTCCGAGAACGAACAAGTCGACATTCGTTTCTACCAAGTTATCTACGACGTGGAGAACGATCTCAAGAAGGCGATGCTCGGAATGCTCGCGCCGAAGTATCGCGAGGTTATTCTCGGACGAGCGGAAGTGCGCGAGGTCTTCAAAGTCTCGAAGGTCGGGACGATCGCTGGTTGTTACGTCCAGAGCGGGAAGCTTACGCGTAACGCTAAGGTGCGAATCTTGCGGGATTCGGCGGTTATCTTCGAGTCGGAGCTTGAGTCGCTGCGGCGGTTTAAGGACGACGTTCGGGAAGTTGCGGAAAACTTCGAGTGCGGCGTGCAGATTGCTAAGTTCTCGGATCTCAAGGATGGGGATATCCTTGAGGCGTTCGCTTCTGAGTTGGTCGCGCCCGATCTCGTTTTGGCTTAGCGTTGTCTCGTCGCCGGTGCGGCGCGCGGGCTCCGCGGGGGACCGCTCGGGAATTCCCCTGCGGGGGAAATCCGGGCGCTGCGCTCGTCGCTCCCGCGCATCCTGCGCTCCGCTCCTCGTCGCAGCTCCCCCGCGGAGCCCACGCGCCGCAACGGCTCGGCGGGGGCTGCGAGGGAGGCGAGGGCGGGCGGTCTGCTGGTAGGGCTCGCGCAGACCGATTAGGTGGGGCGGGTGTTAGGCATCGCGCGGAACGCTCGGCTAGCACGGCGTCTAGTGGTTGCGCGGATAGAGTGATTCGCGCTTATTCGTTTGGATGGTTGGTTTAGTGGGGCAGGCTTTGCGGCCGCCGCCGGGGGTGGAGTTTTTTACGCGGGCGCTTAAGGCGGCTCACGTTCCGGTTACGGCGGCGGAGCGGAAACGGCGGCTCTTGAGGACCCGGCGAAATGCGGGTATTCTCGTGGCGGCGTATGTCCCATTCGCACTCTTGCTGTTGGTCTCGCGTGAGTTTTATCTCGCGGGGTCGTTCTTCGCTTTAGCGCTTATGCAAGCGAGTGTTTTATATGGCTCGTTTGTTCAGTTGCGGAAGCTCGAGGAGGCGGCGTGAATCTTTGGGCTCGGCTGAAGTTTATGTCGGCGCGAGATTTGGGGCTCGGGGCTTTGATGGCGTTTGTGGCGGCGGTAGTGCTCTATACGACGGGGCCTGCGGTCGGGTTTAATGCTTTTTGCGTCGGGATTTTGTTTGGGCTTTCGATCGGGATTGGTGGGTTCGCGCTTCGGGCGTATTCGCGAGGGCGCATGCGTGGGTGAGCCGGTGCCGAAGGCACCGGCGACGGGCGGTAGTGGTGCGGCGGGTTCGGCTGCGCAGGCTTTGAGCTCGACGGCAGAGGCGGCGAGCTCGGCGGAGGTGGCAGGCTCGGTTCGGGCGGCGGCGACGCGGGAGGCGTTGCGGGCGACGGCGGGGTGGGCGGTGCCTTTGCAGTGGGTCGCCATTTTGGGGTCGGGAGGGATTGCGCTAGCTTTGGCGCTCACGCATCGCTGGCATAGTTATGATTGGCTGTTCGTGCTGTTGTGCGCGCTGTATGTGGCGAATGCGATCGGGTTCCGGCGGTTTACCAAGCGCGATGTGCTGTGACGGGGTCGAGCGGCGGCGAGCCCGTGGTCGTTACGGGGCGATCGCGGTTGCCCGGGTCTTTGGCCACCGGAGCCACGCGGGCAGTACGCCGTGCGGATGCTCGCGTTCGGGTGTTTGCTCGTTTTCCAGGTGGTGGAGCTTGCCGGCAATCGTACGGGAGAGTTCGTGCGCCTTCGGATTGCGGTGATCGTGCTCGCGGGGGTATTTTAGTGGCGACGACGGTCGATTATTGTAGTCGATCGCGGAACGGACCGTGAGGCCGCCGGGGTCGCGTGGAAGCGAACGCGGGGCGAAGGGGCCGTATGCGAAATCTCTTATTGTTGGGGCGCTGCTCGCAGTTGCGCTCCTCGTAAGGCAGTTGTCCGATTTAGCTTCGGATGGTAACGTGCCGGCTTTGCGGCAGAACGACATTTATAGTGCGGCGGGTTCCGTGGTAATGCTGGCGATCATCGCTTATGCGTACTTTGGGCCCGCGTGGAAGGCGAAAGAGTGAAACGCGAACGGATGGGGCGCATCGATCACGAGCTGCAGCGCGAGCTCGCAAAGACGATCTCGACCGAGCTCAAGGATCCCCGACTCGGCTTCGTAACGGTGACGCGGGTCGAGATAACGAATGACCTGCAAACGGCGAAAGTTTACGTCTCGATAATCGGGGACCGCCACGTTGCTAAACAAAGCATGATCGCGCTCGAGTCGGCCAAAGGCTTTCTGCGCGGCGCACTCGGGCAAGCGGTCACGTTACGGCACACGCCGGAGCTCGTATTCGTCGAAGACCGTACGACCGAGAAAGCGATCGCGCTTACCAAAGTGTTGGCTCGGACCTCAGGGGGGCCAACTGGAGACATCGATGATTCAAAGTGATACGCGCGAAGCGACGACGCAAGAGGTCGTAGCGGAGCTGGACAAGCGTTCGGAGTTCGTTTTCGTCAGCCACGTGAAGCCGGATGGCGATACGCTTGGAGCCGGGCTCGCGCTCGGCCTCGCGCTACGGGCGCGGGGCAAGCGCGTTCACTATTTCCAGCAGGATCCCGTGCCGCGCAATCTGCGTTTTCTTCCGGACGCGGAGCACGTCGCCCGCGCTTTACCGGCCGATCTACCGGCCGACGCGCTTTGGGTGTTTTGCGATATGAGCGACCCGTCGCGCGCTGGAGAATTTCTGCCGGCGATCGACCGAGCGAACATTCTCGATATCGTTCACCATCTTGCGAACAGCCGGTTCGGCGCCCTCAATTACGTGCTCGAAACCGAATGCTCGACCGGCACGTGCGTGCTCAAGCTTCTGCAAGCGATGGAGGCGCCGGTTACGCCCGAGATCGCCACGTGCTTGCTCACGACGATCATGACGGACACCGGCGGCTTCATGCATTCGAATACGACGGCGGAAGTGCTACGGACTTCGGCCTGGCTCGTCGATCACGGCGCCGATCAAAACGAAATCACGGAAGAGATCTTTGCGAACAAGCGTTTCGCGGCGATCGGCTTGCTCGGCGAGGCGCTCGCGACGGCGCGCCTCGAAGAAGGCGGCAAGT
>CAXTIY010000338.1:0-3959 GCA_964244215.1 uncultured bacterium | reverse complement strand
GACGTCTTCATTGCAGAAGCTCGTACCCGCGATCGTAAGATCTTTCGAGAGCACGTCCTTGCACCCGCGAATGCGATCCTCGAGGTTTTGCGCCGAAGGCAAGCCGCTTAGGAGCCAAACGTTGCCCTTCTTCCCTTTAAGAAGATCGTTCAACAGCTTCGCCTGCAGTTGTCCGCCCTTGTAATTGTCCACGCCGTAGAACACGGCGCGCTTGCTTTTGGGAGAATCCGAATCCCACGTGATGACTTTGATGCCTTTCGATACCGCGCGATCGATCGGTTCGAGCAGCGTTTGTGCGGAGCCGCAGCTCACGCCGATGCCGTCGTAGCCGGCCGAAATTAAGCCGTCGACGACCGCGACTTGCTGCGATGCGTCGGATTGCGCGGGCCCGATAAATTTGAAATCGACGTTGCCCAGTTCTTTCGCTCGCGTTTGACCGCCGAAGTCGGCCGACTTGAAGACCGGATTATTAAGCCCTTTCGGCACGATCGCTATCTTAAAGCGCTTCTGATCGGCGGCTTTGGCGATGTTGATGCTGCCGAAAATCCCGGCCGCACCAGCGGCGCCTGCGAGAACGGCACTCCGTGCGATTAGCGCGCGCCGCGAAAGAATTGGATCGGACATACGCGGGATCTCCTTTTTAGACGCGTCGTAGACGGCGACGCAGTTGATCGAAGCTAACGGTCACGATGATCGTCGCGCCAATTATGAGGTCTTGCCAATACTCGCCCCAACCGAGAATATCGAGGCTGTTGCGGATGAGTGCGAGTAGCGCGGCACCGATGAGCACGCCGACCATCGTGCCCTCGCCGCCGGTTAAGCTCGCGCCCCCGATGACGGCGGCAGCGATGCAGATCAATTCATAGCCCAGGGCGTTGCTCGGAGTCGCCGAGCCCAAGCGCGACGCGAGGACGATGCCGCCGATCGAGCCGAGCAATCCCGCGAGAAGATACATGATCCACTTGACCTGCGGTACGTTGATACCGCACAAGCGCGCAGCACTTTCGCTACCGCCGACGGCATAAATGTGGCGCCCCCAGCCCGTGTTGTTCATGAAGTAGGCGCACAGCACGGTCAGCACGATTAAAATCACGGCCGAAATCGGTATCGGCCCGAGGTAACCTTGACCGATTACGGTGAAGCCGTTGCCCGCATTGACCGTCTGTCCGCTTACGATGCCCGTAGCGAAACCGCGGTAGACGCTCATCGTTCCCAGTGTCGCGATAAACGGGATCAAGCGAATGCCGGTAATCAGCGACGCATTTAAGATGCCCGTCAGCAAACCCGTGCCGATGCCGGCCGCGATTGCCAGAGCCACCGGCCCGTTCGCGCCGACCACCATGGCGGTCACGAGACCACTGAGCGCCATATTCGCACCGACGGAAAGGTCGATTCCGCCACCGATGATGACGATCGCGGAACCGAGCGCCGCGATTGCGATATACGAGAAATCGAGCGCGACGGACGAAAGATTGTCGGCGGAAAGAAAAACGAATCCAGTTTTTGCAGTCATGAAGATGGCGAGGGCGAGGATCACCCCGAGCACGCCCACCCATGGAATCGCAATGAAATCGACCAAGGGGTTCTGACGTTTGTGCGGTACGGGCGCGGAAATCGATTCCGCGCTTGCCTCATCCGTCACGGTGACCGTTTTCGCCATCGCGCGTTGGTACGGCGTAATGCTTACCTACTCCCTGCAATCGAGGAAGCTAGCTTATTCGCGCGACTATGCTATGCGGGCGGCAGCAACCGAGTCGTCGCCTCGCGTATTCGTCCATCCGCTCGACTCGTGCCGCAGTCCCGTAATGAGCGAATACATATGAATGCGTACGGCCGATAAGCGGTCTCGTGGCGCGATCGTCGTTTTACGAGCGACGTCGCGCGCGCGCGCGCCGATGTCGAGCGGACGGACTAGCGTCGTGAGCGCGATGAGATGCAAGCGCCCGGCGCTATCTCGGATCGCGACGTCGGCACCGCCTGCCGTCGCTGCCGTTGCGGCGATGTTCGCGGGCGGAAGCGTCAACAAACGCTTGCCGAGCGGCGAGCGAAAGAACCGCACCGCACCCGTTGCCGCGGCCCGCGCCGCGCTCGCCGCATCGGGACGCTGTGCCGTGACGTCGCGCGATAACTCTTGGCGCGCAGCAGCCGCTGCGGCGAATGCGAACGAATTCTCAGCGGGCGCGCCACCACCGCCGAGCCTCCACTTCATCGCATCGATGAGCGCCGTTCGAACCGCGCGCTCGATCAGCGCCGGCCGAGCGCGAATAGCGTCGAGCCGATCGAGATCGGCCGGCGCGAGCAGACGTGTCGGCGACGTACGCGTTCGCCCGGTCGGTTCCATGAATACAACGTAGCGAAGCACTGTGTCAGCAGGGTGGCACGGATGCCAGTTGCGGAGAAAAGCGGTGAACCGGGCGCGGCTCTCGCGCGTTAGGTCGGTATGAGCCGCCCGTTACTTCTCGCGCTTACCGTCGTCGTTTTGACGGCAGGCGGTTGGCCGTGGTTCATTTCGTTTCGCACGGCGCAAGCCCGCGCCGATGCCATGCCCGAGGTCGCTCCGGTAACGGCGGATTACACGTATCGTAACGAGCTCGTCGGATTTTGGGAGGGCGCGACCCGAAGCCACGTGCGTGACGATATGATGAGTCCACGCAATCTGGCCGACCAGTATCTGCAACGTTACCGCGAGTCGGGCGATATCGGCGACGTACTGCGCGCGTTGCATATGGCGCAACGTTCGCTCGACGTCATGCCCGCGCACAACGTAGCGGCCGACTTAACGATGGCGTCGGCGCTGTTGACGTTGCATCGGTTTCGGGAAGCGCGTCGCTACGTGCGAATCGCGCAAACGTATCGCCACGACGATCCGTCGCTCGTCGCACGCGAAGCTTCGCTCGATCTCGAACTCGGCGATTACGAAGCGGCGCGTACCTTACTTGCGAGCGTGCCGATGAAAGCGCAACTCACGAGTAGCGAATGGCAGACGGTGCAGGCGCGTTACGACGAGCTCACCGGTCACTTAGCCGAAGCACGTACGCGCATCGCGCAGCCGGCCGCCGAACTCGACTCGAATTTCAGTGCCCCCGCGCAATCGCGCGCGTGGTATCATTTTCGCCAAGGCGAACTCGCTTTCGAAGCGGGCGATCTCACAGAGGCGCTCGCACAAGAGCATACGGCGCTCGAGCGTTTTCCACGGTATGCGGATGCCTTCCGCGTTCTCGCGCGCTTCGAGTGTGCCGCACATCGTTATGCGGCGTGCCTTTCCGATGCGACGCGGTCGGCCGATCTCGTGCCGTTTCCCGAAGCTCTCGGCTATAAGGCCGATGCGCAGCGTGGCCTCGGCGATGCAGCGGGAGCGGCGGAAACGGACGAACTGATCGAAACGGTCGAGCGCGTGGGTAACGCGCAACACATCTCCGATCGTTTGCTCGCCATTTACTATTCCGAACATCGCACGCATGTTGCCGACGCATTACGCATTGCGAAGAACGAACTGGCCGTTCGCGACGATATCTTTACCGAAGACACGCTCGCGTGGGCCGCGGCGATGGCCGGTGATTGGAACGACGCACGCCGCGCGAGCGAACGCGCGATGCGCTTCGACACCGAAGATTCTCGCTTGCAATATCACGCGGGTATCATCGCTCTGCACTTCGGCGATCGTAGCGCCGCGAAGAAACGACTCGAGCGCGCGCTCGCACTCAATCCCGCGTTCCATCCGTTCTATGCGGACGACGCGCGTGCGCAACTCTCGCAACTCTAAAGCGGCGCATTCGCGAGCGCCGTTCGCGCGTTTTCCGACATCCATCGCTCCATCGTATGCGTTTGCTTCGTAGACTCTGTCTACAATTACCGATTGGAGCTTTTTGCCTATGCAGTCCCGAAGGCTTGCAGGCTCGCTGGTCGCCATTACGGCGATCGGCGCGGCGATGTCTCCCTTTAGTTCGCATGTCGTGCGC
>CAXTIY010000337.1:0-3969 GCA_964244215.1 uncultured bacterium | reverse complement strand
ATACGATTGGGAACGATGCGCTATCGTAATTGCGTCACGCAACGCTATCGTCCCTAAGTCGCTTCACCGAAAGGAACGGCGCGAGAGCGCCGTTAGCGAAACAACGTGCCCGTCGGCAGGTACGTGTGGCTCGATGCCTCCGACCTACCAGCGCACGTTCGGGTCGCCTATACGAACGGCGTCACTCGCGTTCGTGCTGTGGGCGACGGTCGCAGCGAGCGCCCATGCGAGCGTCACGGCGACGTTCCGGCTCGCCGCTTCACGCGTCGACGGCGTGCCCATTCGCATGGCGGACCTAACCGCAGAACCTTGGACGCGGGCGCTGCAACTCGACGCGTTCGAGAATCTCACGCGTCGCACGAGCGCGACACGCTATCCGACGTCGGCGCGCATACTCTTGGACGACAACAACGTCTATGTTGCATTTCATGCCGTGCAAAGCGGCGTGCCGATCACGGCGACGCAGACGACGAACGATGTCGGCTTCGGTCTCGACGATTACGTGGGCGTCGGCATCGACACGACGGGCAACGGGCAGACGTACTATTTCGAGGCGACGCCCGCCGGCGTGCGATATCAACAGTCTGCCGAATCGACGCGCTACAATCCCATCTGGACGGCTTTCGCGCGGCGTACGGCCGATAGCTGGGATGCGACGCTCGTCATTCCCATCAAGACGATGCGCACGCCGAACGCGCGACTGCAGACGTGGCGCTTCAACCTGGTCCGGCATATCGCGGCGGTCAACGAAAACGAGACGTGGGCATACGATGCGTTGATGAACGACGGGAGCTTTCCCGCCACGAGCGACGCACGTTTTTGGCCGTATCTCCAAGGCGTCGTCGTGACGGGGCGCACGAGCAAGCCGAAGCCGCGCGCCGAACTCTATGCGCTCGCGAGCGCGGGTCACGATCGCAATCTCTATCAACAGGCGAGCGGCCTGTTCGAGCCGCAGGGGACCCGTCATGTCGGTTTCGACGCGAACGTGCCGATCACCGGAACCATTGCGTTCGTGACGACGATCGCACCCGATTTTTCGAACGTCGAGGTCGACCAGCAAACGATCTCGCCGCAAGAATTCCGCCGGAGTGTGAGCGAATACCGTCCGTTCTTCGCACAGGGAGCGAACTTTTTTTTGCCGGGATCGCAAACGTCGATCAACCAGCCGCCGAACCAACTCTTCTACTCGCCCGGCATCGGAGAATTCGAACGCGGCGCCAAGATCGAGGGTACGCAGGGCCTCCAATCCGTCGGCCTGCTCAACGTTGCGGGCGCGGGTTTCAACGATAGCGTGCTTGCCTTCAAGCATGCGCTACCGGATCGCACGTTCGGCTATTCGATCGATGCGGTTACGGCGCATCACCAAGCCGGGAATTCCACGGCCTACCCGGAAGCGGCGAGCGACGCGAGCTACGATGCGACGGTATTCGGCCGCAATCTGCATAACGGCTTCGTCTACGCCTTCGATTACGGAGCCGAGCGCGGTTCGGTGCCCGGCACGACGCCGCGTCTCGCGTACAAGAGTGAAAACTTCGTCGACGTGCATCGCGAAAATTACGAAGTGTTCGTCGACTATCGCGACCTCGGCCCGAAGTGGAATCCGGTCGACGGATTTACGAACGTCGCCGACGTGCGCGGTCCGGGCGCGTTCTTCGATTTCGACGGTACGCCCAAAGGCACGAGCCCGCTCAAACGCGCGGAACTGTTCATCTTCGGCGACCGGCTGATCGACCACTCCGGCGCCGCTCACCAATCGGATTTTCAAGTCAACGCCGACTTGGTGTTCAAGAACCTCTTGCACCTCAGCGGCGGACCGTCGTTCAGTTCGCTACGCTACTATGGCGACGGTACCGACCTCGTCGGTTACGACGTCGGTTATGCTCGCGGGGTCACCGTGCCGTTCAATCAGCATTCCTTTAACGTGGGCTACAAGGACGGCACGCCGACACCGTACGATTTGAGTACCTCTTGGGGACCGTTCGAGACGTTTCACGATGACGGCACCGTTCGAGGCACGTACTTGCGTTCATATTCGCTTTCGACGTCGCGCCCGCTCGGCACGAAGCTATCGCTAGGATTAGAATATGACGGTACGCTCGAAACGTATACCACGGCGTCGCCCGGCACGCCGTCGCATGATGGGCAGCAGTTACGCCGCATCTCGCTTGGTGAGTCTCTAGGCGAGGAGTCGAATCTCTCGCTTTCACTGCGTGAGATCTCCGGTACGGGCGGATTCGCAGTGCCCGGACTCAACCTCGCAGCGAGCTATCATCGCCGTTTTACGAACGGAAACGAGCTGTTCGTAAATTACGGAACGCCCGCCGCGAGCGCAACGGTGCAGCGTCTCATTCTCAAATACGTGCTGCGGCTCGGAAGCGCCGCCGGTACCTGAAGCAAAAGCGCTTCCGGCCAGGACCGATGGCCGTTAGCATTGCTATCGTCGCGAATTATAGCCCTCGCGCCCTCAAAACGGCAGAACGCCGCGCGGCCCTCCAACGAAAATGAGGACGGCGACGGTGAAGCAAACGAGCGCGAGCGCGAGCGCGCCGATGCCGAGCACTTCGCGACCTGACCTGCGTTCGAGCGAAGCCCGGGCGAGCCGGATGCTGCCGAACACGAGCGCTGCGAGGCCGACGTAGAAGGCGATCGCCGCGAACGACTCCGTCATGCCGCGATCCGATACCGGTTATGCAACGCTTACGTGTAGAGCAGAAAGCGTTCGCGTAACGCTTCGAACGCGCGCGTGCCGGGTTCCCACCCTTTGAGTATAGAATCGGCATCGAAGCCGTCTGCGAGTCCGCGTCGCAGCGAATCCGTGCCCCAATCTTTATCGAGCGCGGCCGGATCGCGAACGGCGACGGTCGCCGGGCTGATCTTGCGAACGGCGACCAAGATTTCCACGGCCGTGCGCACGGCGCGAAACGCGACGGCATCCGTAATGACGAGCTCGACGCCGGTGAGCGTCTTGCCTTGCCAAAAGCCCGCGATCGGCGCCCAAGCCGCTGCGCGAAAGTGCACGCCCGGCACGTTGCGCGCGTTAAGCACTTCGGCGAGCCGCGTGCCGTCCAATTTATAGCCGCCCGCGTATTTGAACGGCTTCGTATAACCCGTGCCGTTATTCACGCCGGCCGAATCGATTAAACCCGTTGCGGGATAGACGAGCGTCGTATCCCACTCGGGAATGTTCGGCGACGTCTGCACCCAGTGTAGCCCCGTATCGGGCCACAGCATCGCACGCGTATAGTTACGCATCGGTATGACGCGTAGCGAGCAACGGATATCGAAGTGATCGTTGAACATGTTCGCGAGTTCGCCGACCGTCATGCCGTGGCGCACCGGAATCGCATAGAGCCCGATAAACGATGCGTAGCGTAGATCGAGTACCGGCCCTTCGACGATCGCGCCGCTCATGGGATTGGGACGATCGAGTACCCACACCGTTTTGCCGTACGTCTTGGCGGCTTGCATCACGTAGGCGAGCGTCGAGATATACGTGTAGGCGCGGTCGCCGACGTCTTGGATATCGTAGAGCAGCACGTCGATGCCTTCGAGCATCGCGCCCGTCGGATGACGCGTCGCTCCATACAAGCTGTACACGGGCAAGCCCGTTCGTTCGTCGATATACGACTTTACGTACGCGCCTGCCGCCTGATCGCCGCGTAAGCCGTGCTCGGGAGAATAGATCGCTCGCAGATCGATCTGCGGATTATGACGCATCGCATCGACGATCGTTTCCAGGCGTGAGGTCACGCCCGTTTGATTGGTAACGATGCCGATCGAGCGGCCGCGCAAATCGCGCCACGCTTCGCTAAGGAAGACTTCGTCGCCGAGCGTTACCGTCGCGGGCGAGAGCGGCGCGGCTGTCGCAACGTGTGGTGCGGCGGCCGCGAGAGCCCCCGCCGACGCGGCGACGACGCGCGCGAAATCGCGCCGCCGCATCATCCGGCGAACGGCTCGCTTCCCGCTTGC
>CAXTIY010000336.1:0-3975 GCA_964244215.1 uncultured bacterium | reverse complement strand
GGATTGTAAGCCACGCCGTTAATAGTATTTTGATCGCTGTAATACAGCGTGCGCCGCTGCGCGATCGGAGCGGCTGCGAGCGACGCCGCCGTATGCACGCGATATGAGGCGGCCGCGGCCGGCAGTTTGCGTTGCGCGCGAACGTGCGCGAGATCCGTCGGCGAGCCCGTCGATACGATCGAAGCGAGAATCTCGGCCGGCATCGGATCTCCGGCAAGACCCGCATCGAAACAGTTCGTGCGCAAATACGCCGTCGTTCCCGCCGCCGGACCTTTGAGCGTAAATTCGACGCGGCTCGCCGGCGGTAGCACCCAGTGCGTCACCGTCAGAGTGCTCGGAACACCCACGCCGCTTTGCAGCGGCACGCCGTCGAGCGCGACGACGTTCATCGTGGTGCGGTCGACCGCGAGATCGAGATACGTATCCGCGGCTGCGTTGACGACTCGCCAGAACTGTTGCTCGTTCGGCCGAATCGCGATCGACGGCCGAGCCGCGCCGTTGAGCGTGAGCGCTTTCACCGGCGATTCGGTCGCGACGCAGTGCGTGCTCGCGGCCAAAGGCCGCAGGAAGCGGCTGAAATTCGGATCGATGCGCACGTACGGGTCGCGAGTGCTCGCATTCGTCGAGCCGCTGCGCTCGGAGCCGCCCCGCATCGACATTCCCGCCATACCGGCGCCACGCGACATGGCCCACTGCATCGCCGCCATTTGGCTCTTATCACCGTTCGGTAATGCTTTACCGGCGAGGGGCGCGTCGCGTACGATGAGGATGCGCTCGGGCATGTTCGCAACTTGCGGCGCGTAACTCACGATGCCGTCGATCACGAGCGCGCCCGACATGCCGGAGAGCGCCTGACGTTCCGTCTCGCCGTGTGCGTGCGTGTGATACCAGTAGAGCCCGGCCGGATGATTCGCCGGAATTTTCATCTGATAGTGAAGCGTTTGCCCGGGCGCCGCGGACATGTCGATCGAATCGTCACCCGGCGCTTGCGGACTCACGTGCAATCCGTGATAGTGCAGATTCACGTCGTTCATGAAT
The DNA here is from genome assembly GCA_964244215.1 of uncultured bacterium. Taxonomy (GTDB): domain Bacteria; phylum Vulcanimicrobiota; class Vulcanimicrobiia; order Vulcanimicrobiales; family Vulcanimicrobiaceae; genus CAXTIY01. Next base: position 2,937 of record CAXTIY010000336.1, on the reverse strand, counting down.
AACGAACCGGCGGGACGTGCGGCGAGTCGATTGCTCAGGTTGACGATGAGCGTGTCGCCGGGAAGTAAGCGCAGCGTCGGCGGAACGGCCGAGCCGTTATAGAGAAATTCGGGATTGCCCGAGGCGTTCGCTTGCGCCGTAACGGAAAACTGTAGCGTTCCGTTTGCGCTGCGTAGTTGTTGCGGATCCGTGATGGCTCCGGCGCTCGGTCCCGCTACCGGCTGCGAAGGTAGTACCGTGCCCTGCGGACACGCGTAACGATACGGGTGATTCGCGGGAAGCCGGCTTTGTAGACCCCATTTACACGCGAGATACCCTTCCATTTGGGCGCTCTCGGCGTTCGTAAGATAACGGTTGAACGAAACGATTTCTCCGACTCGCCCCGCGAATGGCTGCGCGGCGTGACCGCCCTGCGCCATGGCACCGACGGCGAGCGGATAATTTCCGGCGGCGGTCGTGCCGACGCTCGGGCCGAAGGCGAGCAAATTGCCGTTTTTGCGCAGATATTGCGCCCTGCTCGCTATGCTGCCGGCAAGCGTCCAGACTGCCGGTGAAGCTACGCCGATATTTGCGGAAAGCTGTCCGTTGCCGTTCGCGTTCAAACCGAAATTCGCGGCGGTGCTCGAGCCGAAATAAAACTGCCAACGCGGGTTCGTATTGAAGTTTCCGCTCCACAAAAGCGTCCCGAGCGCGCCGCTCGACGGCTGCGCGACGACGAACGTGGTGGACGCATTGAACACGCGTGACGATAGAGCCGCGTTCGACGAAAGCAGATATTGGTTGCCGCCGAACGCGACGCTGCCGAGATTGTTGATGCCCGACGCGACGTACGTCGGTTCGTTTGCGGTCGCCGTTTGCGCTAGGCCGTAAGCATTCCCGGACAAATCTTTCCAAGCCGCGACGTTCGCGCCGAAACGCGATAAATTTGCGGCGTTCGAGGCATCGTACCAGACCGTCATGTTCGCAATTTGCTTCGGTGTAAAAGCCGCCAGTGGTGCCGCTAGCGTGCTTGCAGCCACGGGAGCCAGGTGCGCCGCTGCGACGACGCATTGCAGGGCGAAGATCGCAAGCGGTATGACGACGCGGCGGAAGCTTCTCAGAAGCCGGGACATGGAAACCTCGAACCGATAATGGAAAAGGAGACGGCCGCGCATGACGGACGTGCTCGTTATAGTCTGCAAATACGGCGACGATGACAATGAGGTCTTACGGCGCGAGTGCGCTGCGCGGGCCTTTCGGCGTACTTCGCTCGGCCGACCTTACGAAGAGTTATCGCTCGTGGCTTACGGCGGCCAGTTAATCGAGAACGCGTCCGTCTTGCATGCGCACGATCCGGTCGCAAACGCCCGCGGCCTCGGCGGAATGCGTTGCCATGAGGATCGCTTGCCCGCGCGATGCAAACGTGCGGAGCAATCGCAACACGCCCGCGCCGCTAACGGAATCGAGATTGCCCGTCGGCTCGTCGGCCAAAACGACCGCCGGCTCGTGAATCGTCGCTCGTGCGACCGCCGCCCGTTGCATCTGACCGCCGGAAATCTCCGCCGGATACGCATCGATCTTCGCACCGATCCCGACGGCCTCGAGGGCCGCTCGAACGCGTTCGGTGATCTCGCTGCGACCGCGCCGTTGCAACACGAGCGGCAGCGCGACGTTTTCTCCGACCGTCATCGCGGGCAGCAGATTGAAAAACTGGAATACGGTGCCGATACGTTCTCGCCGCAGCGCCGTGAGCGCATCGTCGTCGAGCGAAGAGGTCGCTCGACCGTCGACTTCGATCGTGCCGGACGTCGGCAGATCGACACAACCCACGAGGTTGAGCAGCGTGCTCTTTCCACATCCGCTCGGACCGACGAGCGCGACCATTTCACCCGGATAGACGCTCAATGAGACGCGATCGAGCGCGCGTACGTTCTCGGCGCCCGTAGCGGCATAGAGCTTGGTTGCATCGCGTGCGATCACCGCCGCGCGGCGGGCGCCCGCGGCCAAAGTATCCGGCGCAGACGAGGTTACCATCTCAGCCTTCGACGCCGCGCAGCACGAGCGCCGCGTTGATGCCGCCGAAACCGGTCGAATTCGAGAGCACCACGCGCGGTGCGAAGGTTCGATTCTCGCGCACGTAATCGAGGTCGCAAGCGGGATCGACGTGATCGAGATTGACCGTGCGCGGAACGCGGCCGTGATGGATCGAGAGCGAGCAGAGCGCCGCTTCCCACGCGCCCGTCGCCCCGAGCGCATGGCCGTGTTGCCCCTTCGTGCCGAGTACGGGGACACCATAGGCGGCTTTGCCCAGGGCCGCTTTGAACGCCGTCGTTTCGGTTACGTCGTTGAGCCGCGACGAGGAGCCGTGCGCGTCGATGAGTTCGAGTTCGCAGGGCGACACGCGAGCCTCCGCGAGCGCCGCGCGCATCGCTTCCGCCGAGCCGCGGCCATCCGGTTGCGGTGCCGTCATATGATAGGCATCCGACGTCAGGCCGTATCCGACGATTTCGGCGTACATGCGCGCGCCGCGATCGACGGCATCTTCATAGCGCTCGAGCACGAGCATTCCGGCGCCTTCGGCCATAACGAAGCCGTCGCGATCGCGATCGAAGGGGCGGCTCGCACGACCCGGCTCGTCGTTTCGTTCCGACATCGCGCCGATCGTTGCGAAGGCTCCGTACACGAGTGGGGAGAGCGGCGCTTCCGCCCCGCCCGCAAGCGCCGCGCGCACGTCTCCACGCGCGACCGCGCGGAATGCGTCGCCGATTGCGACCGCGCCCGCGGCGCACGAGTTCGCGTTGCTGACGCCCGGCCCGCGCAAATTAAAAGCGATCGCAACGTTGGCCGTCGCGGCGCCGCCGAAGACGGAGATCGCGAGTAACGGCCGCACGGCGCGCGAGCCGCGCTCGCGATATGCGCCGTGCTGTTCTTCGGCGAACGCAAGGCCACCGAGCGCCG
>CAXTIY010000335.1:0-3986 GCA_964244215.1 uncultured bacterium | reverse complement strand
TTGCGAGCCGTTCGTCATATCGGTCAATCCCGGGATGTAACGGGCAATTCCTTTAGTATCGAAGCCGCAGCCGCACTGACCGCGCTGCTCGCCACTGCTACGTGTATCTTCCATATCGTTAATGCCGGCCGCTACGGATATCAACGCGACGAACTCTATTTCTTAAGTTGCGCGCAGCACCTCGCCTGGGGTTACGTCGATCAGCCGCCGCTGATCGCCGTTATCGCGAAGTTCGCGCGCGCGCTCTTGGGCGATTCGCTTTATGGGATCCGGCTCTTGCCCGCCGTCGCGGCGGGCGTTACGGTCGCCGTAACCGGCCGCCTCACTCGCCGTCTCGGCGGTGGGCTCGTCGCCCAAAGCCTCGCGATGCTCGGCATCGCGCTCGCTCCGTTCTATCTCGCGGTCGGCAACCTGCTCACGATGAACGCGTTCGAGCCGCTCTTATGGATCGGTTCCGCGTACTTGTTTATGCGTGCGGATGAGGACGATCTCCCTCTGCAATGGGTCGCGCTCGGAATCGTTGCGGGCCTCGGCCTCGTCGACAAGTACTCGATGTTCTTTTATCTCGGGTCGTGCGTCTCAGCCGTCACGTTAACGAGCACGCGCCGTTCGCTTCGCAGGCCGGGATTCGCCGTCGCCGTGGGGCTCGCGCTCCTCATCGTCGCGCCCACGCTCGTGTGGCAGGCGCAACACGGTTGGCCGCAGTTAGCCGTGTTGCACAATGCCGCTGCGGAGAAGAACGTCGTCGTCGGACCTTTTGCGTTCTTCGCGCAGCAAATTTTAATGATGAACCCGCTCGCGGCTCCCCTTTGGCTCGCCGGGCTCTATGCGCTGTCGTTTACCGAGGCGGCGCGGAAGCTGCGCTGGTACGCAATCGCGTACGTTCTCCTGTCGGCGATTTACCTCGTGCTCGGAGCCAAAGTCTACTATCTCGCTCCGATCTATCCCGTGCTGTTCGCCGCAGGCGCCGCGCTGCTCGAAGCGCGGCTCGTGTCGCTGCGCTGGGCGACGCCCGCGTATTCCGTTTTGTTGCTGGCAAGCGGGCTCGCGATCGCGCCGGAAGCCTTTCCGTTGCTGCCGCTCGGAGCGTTTATCCGCTACGAGCACGTACTCGATTTCCGCAGCATCAAGATGGAACGCCATCCGGAAGGCAAGGTGCCGCAGCACTTTGCCGACCAACTCGGCTGGGATACGCTCGTTGCGAAACTCGGCCTCGTCTATGCGGCTTTGCCCGCAGCGGAAAAGCGGGAGGCGGTCGTGTTTACGCGGGATTACGGGCAAGCGTCGGCAGTCGATTTTTTAGGCGCGCGTTATAACCTTCCCAAAGCCGTGAGCGGCCATAACAATTACTTCCTGTACGGCACGCGGGGAGCATCGGGCAAGCTCGTCATCGCCGTAGGCATCGACGCGGCTCAGCTACGCTCGGAGTGGCGCGACGTTAAGCTCGCGGGCTTCTATCACGACGACTACGTGTTGCCGGATTTCAATAATTTACCGATTTACGTTTGTCGGCAGCCGATCGAACGATTTGCGGTTTGGTGGCCGGTCACGAAGCGATATATCTAAGCGCGTTCGCTCGGCAGGTCGAGCGCCGCGCAGAAGAACGGCCTTAGCGGCAATTCAAAATCCGGCAGCGCGTGGTGGCGAACGATATCGTCCGCCGCGAACGTCGTCGCACCGGCCGCGTCATGAAGCACCATGTCGCGCTGCTTCGGATTAACGACGATCACGAGCGAGCTACCCCCGCGCAGGTAGACGTCAATTTTACTCACGACATCGAGCGAGTCGTCTCCGGGTGATAGTATTTCGACGGCGACGGTCGGGGCGAAGGGCGGAGCTTGTATCTCTTCATGCGTGAGGCCACGTAAGCGTTCGAACGCGACGAAAGCGAGATCCGGAACGAGCGGGCGCCGCGCTTCGCCTGCGACGGCAATGCGGAAGCGCCACTCGGGGCCGACCTCACCGCGACCGCGCGACCATGCCGTTAAGAGAGCGCCGAGTTCGCCTTGCACGCGGCTGTGGTCGCGTTTCGGGCTCACTTTTTGAAGCGGACGCCCGCGAACCCATTCGGTCTCGGGTTCGGTGAGCGGTAGAACGATCTCGCGCGCTTGCATGGTTCCACGCGAGCCTATCACGCTCACCTCCGGACGAACAAGCGCCGGGGTATTCTTCTCAGATTAGCTGCGGTTCGTCGAGCAACGAGAGTTGAACGCGCTTCGGTTGCGCTACGATCGTCGCGCTCGGACGTAGACGGACGTCGCGCGTCGCGGAACGGAAACGTTCTTCGATAGCGTCGACTACGGCTTTGGGCGCGTACTTGCCGCGGTAGTGTGACTCATGCATTCGCACGAGTGAGGGAAATTCCGCGCGCAAGAACCCGAAATAACTTTCCTTTGCGACGTCATTGAGATTGAGAACGCTATGCCAGACCGTTGCGGCGCCGGCTTCTGCAGCCGCGGCGCACACGGCGCGCAGGTCGGCTTCGTCGTCGGTGAGCCGCGGCAGGATCGGCGCCACGGCGACGCCGACGCGGATGCCGGCATCCGCGAGCATCCGTACCGCGCGCAAACGCTGTCGCGGTGGGGCGACCGTCGGTTCGATCTTACGCGCTAATTCGGCGTCGAGCGTCGGCAAACTGATGCAGACGCTCGCGCCCGCAGCGCGCGCCAGATCTTGCAAAACGTCGATGTCGCGAATGACGAGCGGCGAACGCGTGATGAGATGCGCTTCGGTGCGGCCGCGTGCGAGTTCCGTCAGTATGCCGCGCGTAATCCGGTACGTGCCTTCGAGCGGCTGGTACGGATCGGTCGCCGTGCCGATGGCGACGTGCTCGCCCTTCCAACGCGGACTCGCGAGTTCGCGCCGTAGGATCTGCGGCGCGTTCACCTTGACCGATAACGTCGAACCCCAGTCGCCGAGGCCGCTACGTTCGAGAAACGTGTGCGTCCGGCGCGCGTAGCAAAATACGCATTGGTGGTAGCACCCCCGGTACGGATTGATCGACCAGCCGAACGGCATGCCGCGAACGCGGTTGAGGACGGATTTCGCCTCGATCTCGAAGCAGTCGACCCGCCCGACCCGCTTTGCCGTCACCATCGAACATACGTTCGCTCTCGTCTCGTTTTTCCTGCTTCGCCCTCGTGGCACGCGCGGCGCCGGAACCGGTAAGGTCCCTGACGCCAATCGAGAAAAGCATAGCGATGCGGCACCGTCACCTATCTGACGCACATTCGACCTCGCTCATGGCGCTCGATGACATCTTAGACCGCGGATCGCCAGCGGATTGGCACGAGCTCGTGCGCGTGGTGCAACGCGATCCGTATGGCCCTGTTTCGGAAAAGATCTTACATCTCTGCCGCTCCCATTCGATGTACGGAACATCGTCGTTGTGGCCCGCGATCGTCGAGCGTCTGCGTCTTGCCGCGCCGTAAGGTCGACACTTCCGAAGATTGGGAACGCGTTATCGCGGCGGCGACGCGCTTACAACGTATCGTCGGTGGCGCCGTATTGGTAGGCGGTTCGGGCGCAGCCTTGCACGTGCATCATCGATTTTCATACGACGACGATCACGTCGTTGCGGAGTTGCGCGATCACTTCGATGAAGTGTTACGGCATCTGGAAGAGGCGGCGGGCTGGATCACCGCCCGCGTGCAACGTCCGGTTCAGATCCTCGGCTCGCTCGACGGTATCGATACCGGCATTCGGCAGCAGCGCCGCGTTGCGCCTCTCGAGACGGAGCTGGTTGCGGTGACCGGTGGCCCGCTTCGCATACCGTCCCTCCGCGAGATGCTGCGCATCAAAGCTTGGCTCGCCATTACGAGGAACGCGACCCGAGACTATGTCGACATTGCGGCTTTAGCGAAGCGCCTCCGCGAACTCGACGGCGCCGGGGCGCCCGCCGAAGCATTGCTGTCGCTCGATGCCTTGTATCCTCAGGATACCGGCGAGTCGGCGATCCGCCAGTTGACGAAACAGTTGGCAGATCC
>CAXTIY010000334.1:0-4007 GCA_964244215.1 uncultured bacterium | reverse complement strand
CCGGGTGCTACTGCCGTCGATCATACGTTTATCTCCGCTCGCTCGCAATGACGGCGGCATGTTCCTCGGCCTCACGCTTGAGCGCGGCGAGCATCATCTCGCTATTCTCCAAAACTTTTTTATGCAGCGTCGGGCCGATTAATTCTGCGAGCGTCGGTACGCCGAAATCGTAGGTTACTTGCAAGCGTACGAACGTCTCGCCGTTTCGCTCGTCGAACGTCCAGCTGCCCTCGAACGTATCGAGATCGCCTTCGAGTAAACGATAATCGACGCGAAGCGCCCCGTCGTCGAAGAGATCTTCTTCGATCCATTCGATGGGCGCTTCTTCCACGAGCGTTTTCCAGCGCGAGATCGTTCGCGCGCCGTCGCGTTCGAGAACCGTTACGAGTTCGACGTCCGGCATAAACTCCGGGAAGCGTTCTTGATCTTTTGCAAGTTCGTACACGTTTCGCGCCGGAGCGTTCACGACGATCGTGGTTTCGACGAAGGGCATCGCTTTAGTCGACGGCGCTTTCCGGCAAGACGCCGAGTTTGTCGTGCGCGGCATGGACCCCGGCGCGAAGCGCGGCGAGCCCGCGCTCGATTTCCTCGGCTCGCACGACGAGCGGCGGTTCGAGCCGGATGACGCGCTGCATGTTGAGCGTCCACGCGGCCGTTACGCCACGGCGCAGCATCTCCGGTACGATCGTTCCGCCGTATCCTTCGCTGCGCAATTCAACGCCGCAGAGCAAACCGAGGCCGCGCGCTTCGCGGACGACGCTCGGATATTCCGTTGCGATCGCGCGCGCGCCGAGCAACAGCCGTTCGCCTTGCACGCGAGCGTTTGCAGAGAGATCGTCGTCTTCGAGGACGGCGAGCGCGGCGAGCGCCGCGGCGCACGCGAGCGGATTACCGCCGAAGGTCGACGTGTGTGCGAGCGGACGCTGCGCGTAGGCGGCTTTCCAAACCGCAGGACGCGCGACGTACGCGCCGATCGGCATGACCCCGCCCGACAAGCCTTTGGCGAGCGTCATCACGTCGGGCACGACGCCGTCGCGTTCGCACGCGAAGAGATAGCCGCAACGCCCGAGCCCCGTTTGCACTTCATCTGCGATGAGTAACGCGCCCGCGGCATCGCACAGTTCGCGCGCTCGCGCGAGATAGCCGAGCGGTGGCACGACGATGCCGCCTTCGCCTTGAACCGGCTCGACGATAAACGCCGCCGCGTCGCCGAGCGCGAGCGCCGCTTCGAGGACAGCCGCGTCGCCATACGGCACGTGCACCACGTCCGCGAGCAGCGGTCCGAACGGCGCTTTATAGGCTTCGCGTCCGCTCGCGCTCAGCGCCCCGAAGGTCTTGCCGTGATAGGCGTTATGCGTAGCGACGATCTTCGCGCGTCCCGTTGCCGCGCGCGCTAATTTTAGCGCACCTTCGACGGCCTCCGCACCGCTATTGGTAAAGAAAGAGATCTCGAGATCGCCCGGCGTGAGGCGCGCGAGTTCGCGGGCGAGACGGCCAGTAAGCGGATCGAACATCGTTTTTGCGGAGAGCGACATCAACTCGAGTTGGTCGCGTACGGCTCGCACCACACGCGGATGCGAATGGCCGAGCGTGAAGACGCCGTAGCCGCCCGCGAAATCGAGATACGCTTTCCCGTTTTGATCCCAAATCGTCGTGCCGCTCGCGCGCACCGCGAGCGGCGAACCGGATAACTTCATCACACGCGCGAGACCGGGATTAACGTAACGTTTGTAATTTTCGTACGTCTCGTCGTACAGCTCTCGTGCGGAGGACGCATCGTACGACGCTTCGGGATCGTACGATTTCATGCGGCGACCGGCTCTTCGCGTTCCAAGCGTTCGATCGTCGCTTCGACGATGCCGAGCGTTTCCGCGGCCGTCGGCGTGCGCATCAAACGTTCGCGCAATTCGCTCGCGCCGTGGAAGCCCTTGAGGTAATAACCGAGATGCTTGCGCATCTGCGGCACGGCGCGGCTTTCGCCGAGTTCCGCGACCATCGTGCGATAGTGATGGACCGCGAAGCGCAGACGTTCGGGCGCCTCGGGAACCGGTTGCGCTTCGCGCCCTTCCATCAGATCGCGTAACGTTCCGACGAGCCACGGATTGCCGAGCACCGCACGCCCGAGCATCACGCCGTCGACGCCGCTCTCGCGCATCTTATGCATTGCATCGTGCGGTTCGGAAAGATCGCCGTTACCGATAACCGGAATATCGACGCTACGCTTTAAGTCCGCGATGTGCGTCCAATCGGCGCTGCCCTTATAAAACTGCTTCGCCGTGCGCGCGTGCAACGTCACGGCGCGCACGCCGACGGCTTCCGCGCGCTGCGCGACTTCACGGTAGACGTGGCTCGTCTCCGTCCAGCCCAGGCGCATCTTCACCGTAACGGGACAGTCGACGGCGGCGACGACGGCCGCCATAATCGCTTCGCATTTCGCCACGTCGCGCAGACACGCGCTGCCGCCCTCGGTCTTGACGACTTTGGGCGCGGGACAGCCAAAATTGATGTCGACGATGTCGGCGCCACACTCGCGCACCATGCGCGCCGCCCGCGCCATGAGTTCGGGATCGTTGCCCCAGAGCTGTGTCGAGACGGGCTGCTCCACGCCGTGCTGGTCGATCATCTCCATCGTTCGCGCATTGCCGTGCTGCAAGGCGTTGGATGACACGAACTCCGTGACCGTCAGGCCGAAACCGAACGGTTTGTAGAGGGCGCGCAAGGTACGATTCGTTACCCCCGACATCGGCGCGAGCACGATCGGCGGCCAAATCTCGATCGCTCCGATGTGGAGCGGCGGGACGGCGTTCGGCATAACCGGACTAGTATACCACTTCCCGCTAAGCTCCCCGCCCGGGCGCTTGCGCCGTGCGCTCGTAGAAGATGCGCAGCCCCTCGAGCACGAGGTGCGGTTCGACCGCCTCGATTTCGGCCGTGTGCTTCGCGATTACGGCCGCGAGGCCGCCGGTCGCGACCACACGGGCATCTTCTCCGATCGCGTGCTTCAAACGCGCGATCATGCCTTCGGCTTGGCCGACGAACCCGAAGATGATGCCGGCCTGCATCGCGGAGACCGTATCGCGGCCGATCGGGCCGTTCGGCGCGTCGAGGGCGATTTGCGGCAGCTTCGCCGTTCGGTCGACGAGGGCGTCGATCGAGATGCGGATGCCGGGCGCGATCGCCGTGCCGAGCAGTTCGCCTTCGCGCGAGACGGCGGTAAAGGTCGTCGCCGTACCGTATCCGAGCACGATGAGCGGCGTGCCGTAGGTTTCGCGCGCGGCGACGGCGGCCGCGAGCATATCCGAACCGAGTTCGCGCGGCCGATCGGTCGTGACTTCGATCAGCGTCTGCGTCGCGGCCGTGAAGAATACGGGCTCCCGCCCCAGATACTGCGCGCAGGCCTGAGTGAGCGCGAGATCCGCTTGCGGCACGACGCTCGAGACGACGATCGCCCGGACGGCCTCCGCGGCGATATCGGCCGAGCGGAGCAGCGTCGCGATCAGCATCCCGAATTCGTCGGCCGTGCGATTGCGCGACGTACCGACCCGCCACTCGCGCCCGAGCGTGAGCGTCGTACCCTCGCCGCGCGTGAAGAAGCCGATTTTGGTATCGGTGTTTCCGATGTCGAAGGCGAGCAGCATCGCCTAAACGCTCGGCTCCCGTACCCGCGCTACCGCATCCCACAGACGCCGTGCGAGCTCGCGCTTCGAGCCGTGGCCGAGGTCGCTTCTGCCTGCTGCATAGAGCAGCACGAGATCGCTCGGACCGGTACCGAAACCACCGCTGCCGGAAACGTCGTTTACCGCGATCGCGTCGAGCCGCTTGCGCACGAGTTTTTCGCGCGCGTTGCGCTCGAAGTCTTGCGTTTCCGCGGCGAAGCCGATGAGAAACGTGCCGTTCTTCCGTTCGCCGAGTGCCGCCAGAATGTCGGGCGTGCGTTCGAGTGCGAGCGCCTCTGTAACGTCGTGCTTCTTCACCTTGTGCGCGAACGTGTGCGCCGGCCGCCAATC
>CAXTIY010000333.1:0-4023 GCA_964244215.1 uncultured bacterium | reverse complement strand
GCTCTTCCTCAACGGCGACACGATCGACGACGTCGATCGAGGCGGCGAACCCATCATCGACGACAGCTTCTTGCTCGTCTTGAATTGCCACGTCGAAGGCGTCGAAGTGACGCTCCCTGAGGTACACGGCCTCGAACACTGGGAAGTCGTATTCGACACGCGTCGTACGCAGGTCGAGCCCGGCGAAACGTACGCCGCAGCTCAGAGCATCATCCTCGACCGGCAAACGCTGATGCTGCTCAAGGCGAGGCAAACCGGCAAGTAGCGCTTCCCGGCGGCAGGGCCGGTTCACTTTGCCATGCAAAGTTACGGACCGATGGAAGTTCGCCAAGCCATGGCGGATCTCGCTGAGGTCCGCGGCCGTCTCGCGACGATCCAGCGCTTCGACGGGTATTCGGGTTCGGCCGCGATCGTCAGCGGCGCGGTAGCAATCGTTGCGGGATTAGTTCAAGCGTTTCTCGCGCCGCAACCGCACGATGCGGTCGGGCGCGGAACGTATCTCGCTATCTGGCTCACGTGTCTCGGCCTCGCCCTCGCGATCAACTATGGGGCGATTTTGGTTTGGCGCTTCCGCAATCGCGGCGAACAGGCCGGCGTTCAGTTTCGAACGGTCGGCATGAGCATCGTGCCGGCACTGGCCGCGGGCGGCGTCATCACGCTCGCGCTCCTGCAGCGCGGCCTCGAGGGACTGCTGCCCGGTATGTGGTGCGCCACCTACGCGCTCGGGCTATTCGCATCGCGGGCGATGGTTCCCAAGGGCGTGGTGCTCGTCGCCGTCGCTTTCGGAGCGGCGGCGGCCGTGCTGCTCCTCGCCGCGGATTTCAACACGCTCGCCTGGTGGATCATGCCGGTCGCCTTCGGTGGCGGCCAAATTGCCATCGGCGCGATCGTCCTCGCCGCCGTTCCGGCCGATAGATCATGAAAGAGGAACCGCCGATGAAGGCCACTGCTCCCTTCGCCTACGAGGGGCTCGAACGACTTTTCCACGAGCGCGGACGGCTCGCCGTTTGCACGTGCCTGATGGCGCACGCTTCGGGGATGCGGTTCAAGGCGCTTCAGGAAGCCTGCGCCCTTACGGATGGCAATCTCAATCGCCATCTCCACGCGCTCGCCGAAGACGGCGTGGTCGAACTCGAGCGCGAGACGGGCAACGGCCGGCGCCCGTCGACGAACGTGCGCATGACGCAATCAGGCCGAGCGCGCTTTCTCTCCTATATCGACGAACTCGAGACGGTCGTACGCGCCGTGAACGCGAGCGAACCCGAGCGCGCGGGCAGCCCGAGCGGGCTGCGGTTGGCGGCTTCGCAATGATCGAACGCGCGCGGATCGCCGAACGCGCGGCCGCAATTCCGCGCCACGTCGCGATCGTCATGGACGGCAGCGAGCGCTGGGCAGGCTTGCCGCGCAACACGCCTGCGGGCGGTGAGCGGGCGGGCGCGCGGGCCTTGCGCGAAACGGCGCAGGCCGCAGCCGAGTGCGGCATCGAGATCCTCACGGTACACGCGCGTTGCGAGGCGATGGTTCGCGAACTCGTGCTGCACGAACTGGAAGCGTTGCGGATAGCGAAGATCCGCGTGTCCGGCATCGGGCCGACGACGACATTGCCCGAAGACATCCAAACGGCGCTCGCACGGGCCACGGAGGCGACTTCGCATTGCCGCGGCTTACGCCTCAATCTTGCCTGGAACTACGGCGCTCGCGCGGAGCTATGCGACGCGGTCAGAGCCCTGGCGAAGGACGTCGCGAGCGGCAACCTCGCGGTCGGCTCCATCGACGACGACCTGCTCGCGAGCTACCTCTACACGCCCGGTCTGCCCGATCCGGACCTCTTGATTCGCACGGGCAGCGAGCTTCGCATCTCCGACTTCTTGCTGTATCAGTGCGCGTACTCCGAGCTTTGGGCGACACCTACGCTGTGGCCGAATTTCGGAAGTCGCGAGCTCTCGGCCGCCTTGGACGCCTACGCAAGCCGTCAGCGGCGGTTCGGGTCGTAAACGGCTCCGGCTTTTGCCGAAGCCGCCCTATTTTTCGGCCGTGATATACTGAAGGGTGTGAAAACGCGCCCCGATATTCGTAACCTCGCTATCATCGCCCACGTCGACCACGGCAAGACGACTCTCGTCGACGCTATGCTCAAGCAGAGCGGCGTCTTTCGCGAAGGTCAGGCTCTGACCACCCGCGTGATGGATTCGAACCCGCTCGAACGCGAGCGCGGCATCACGATCCTCGCGAAGAACACGGCGATCAAGCACGGCGATATGAAGTACAACATCGTCGATACGCCCGGTCACGCCGATTTCGGAGGCGAGGTCGAACGGGTGCTGCAGATGGTTCAGGGCGTGTTGCTGCTCGTGGATGCGGCCGAGGGCGTGATGCCTCAGACGCGTTTCGTGCTGCGTAAAGCTCTCGAGCTCGATCTCAAGGCGATGGTCGCGATCAATAAGATCGATCGCAAAGACGCGCGCGCGAGCGAAGTCGTCAATGAAGTATTCGACCTCTTCATCGAACTCGGCGCGAGCGACGAGCAAGCAGATTTTCCGGTCGTCTACACGAACGGCCGCGCCGGTATCGCGAAGCTGAGCCTCGACGATCCGAGCGAGACGCTCGAGCCGCTTTTCGAGACGATCGCGCGTGCCGTTCCCGAAGCGCCGGCCGAAGAGGGCCCGTTTCAGATGCTGGTCTCGGCAATCGATCACAATAAATACGTCGGACGCATCGGTATCGGGCGCGTCTTCCGTGGCAGCTCGAAAGTGAATTCGCCGATTTCCAAAGTTTCCGGCGACGGCAAAGTCGAGACGGGATTACGGCTCACGAAGTTGCTCGCGTTCGCGGGCCTCGAGCGCGTCGAAGTCGAGGAAGCCTCCGCCGGCGATATCGTTTGCGTTTCGGGCATCGAGGGCCTCAATATCGGCGATACGATCGCCGATGCCGGCAACCCCGAAGGCATCACGGCGGTCGCGGTCGACGAACCGACCGTCTCGATGTTCTTCATGGTAAACGCCTCGCCGTTCGCGGGCAAAGAGGGTAAGTTCTTAACCTCACGCCAGATTCGCGACCGGCTCATGCGCGAGCTCGAATCGAACGTCGCTCTGCGCGTGGAAGATACCGAGTCCGCCGACACGTTCGAAGTACGCGGCCGCGGCGAGTTGCATCTTTCGATTTTGATCGAAACCATGCGTCGCGAAGGCTTCGAATTCGCGGTCTCCAAGCCGCAGGTCATCATTACCGAGCGCGACGGCAAGAAGATGGAGCCGGTCGAATTCGTCGTGATCGACGTGCAAGAAGAATATTCGGGCGCCGTTATCGAGTCGCTCGGCCGTCGCAAAGCGCAGATGTCGAACATGTTCAACGTCGGCGATTCGCGCCGCCTCGAATACACGATGCCGACCCGCGCCATCTTCGGGTTGCGTGGCGAGTTGCTCACGCTCTCGCGCGGCACCGCGATCATGTCGCACACCTACTACGATCATCAGCCGTATAGCGGCGAACTCCCGGGGCGCAGCGTCGGCGCGCTCGTTACGAGCGATTCGGGTACGACGACGTCCTATGCGATGGTCGGGCTCGAAGCGCGTGGCCGCTTCTTCGTCGGTGAAGGCGTCGACGTCTACGAAGGCATGGTCGTCGGACGCGCCAACGACGATAAGGATATTGCGCTCAACGTGGTACGCGCGAAGAAGCTTACGAACATGCGCGCATCGGGATCCGACGACAGCACGAAGCTTTCGCCGCCCGAAGAGATGTCGCTCGAGCGAGCGATCGAGTTCATCGAAGACGACGAACTCGTCGAGATAACGCCCAAAACGATCCGCATTCGTAAGCGCATGCTCAACGAAACGGATCGGCTCCGTAATCGTAAGCGCGATAAAGTGCTCGCGTAACGGCCGACCCGGATGGGATGTCGATGACCGGCGCGTTCACGCTACTCGCCGGCCTCTCGGCGCTCGCTGCGCTCATCCTCATCGCAATGACGTTCGTGTTCGCGCAGCTCATCGGCTGGCGGGCGCTCGCTCGCCGCTATGGCGC
>CAXTIY010000332.1:0-4035 GCA_964244215.1 uncultured bacterium | reverse complement strand
GGTGACCGGTGCCGTTCAAGAGGGCATCGGCGATCAAGGCATCGATCTCATCGATTGGGTCGAAGATGAAGACGACGCCGCGCAGATCGAGTTACGGCGCTTGCAAACGGCCACGGGCACCAACGCCGCCTGGCATCTGCATTGTTCGGGCTGGACGCGCGAGGCGTCGATCGCGTATCTGCGCGAAACGGGATTCGGCCAGGAATCGTGGGCGACCGTGCGCACCGCGATGGCGCTCCATCCGTTTCGCGGCATTTTCCTCGCATCGTACTGGTTCGGGAACGAAACGGTCAAAGCGCTACGCGAGGCTTCCGCCGGGCGCGAACGCCTGGTGAGCGCGCTCTTCCGCGAAGTCAATTCGATCGCGAGCCTGCGCATGCGAGTGGAGCAACCGGCTTGACCCGCGAGCACGTTCGTTACGGCATCCTCGGAGCGGCGAATATCGCGATCAAACGTTTTATTCCGGGCGCGCTCTCGGCGCATAATAGCGTCGTCCATGCGATCGCGAGTCGCGATTTAGCGCGCGCGCGCGAAGTGGCGGCGCGCTTCGCTATTCCCGTCGCGTACGGGTCGTACCGCGAACTGCTGAACGATCCCGACATCGACGCCGTGTATATTCCGCTGCCCAATACCCTTCACGCCGAGTGGACCATCGCGGCGGCCGAAGCCGGTAAAGCGATCCTCTGCGAGAAGCCGCTCGGCATCGGCAGCGCCGAAGCGCAGCGCATGATCGACGCCGCCCGGGCGAACGGCGTGCTCTTGATGGAAGCGTTCATGTACCGCTTTCATCCGCAGCACGCGCGCGTGCGGGAGTTGCTCGATGCGGGTGAGATCGGCGCCGTGCGTGCCGTACGCACGGCGTTTACGTTTCAACTCGAACCGTTCGATCCGGCGAACGTGCGCTTGCAGCGCGAACTCGCGGGCGGCGCTTTGATGGACGTCGGCTGTTATTGCGTCAACGCGGCGCGCATGATCTTCGGTGAAGAGCCGGAGTGGGCGAGCGCGCAGTGGGACTTCCGCGATGAGTTCGGCGTCGAAGTTTCGCTCGCGGGCGTGCTGACGTTTTCCGATGCGCGCACCGCGACGTTCGATTGCGGCTTTCGCGCCGCAGGGCAAGGTTCGTACACGATCGCGGGCACGAAGGGCCAGATCGACGTGCCCACGGCCTTCGTGCCGCAACCGGCCGATACGACGATACGCGTGATCGCGGGCGCCGCGTTGCGCGAAGAGAGCATAGCCGGCGTCGATCAATATCGATTAGAAGCGATCGAATTCGCCGACGCGTTTCTGCGGCGACGACCGCTACGTATTCCACCTGAGGACGCCGTAGCCACGCTGCGCGCGATCGAAGCCCTACACCGCTCCGCCGCCGCGGGCGGCCTTCGCGAAAGAATCACGCATGCCTAAAACGCTTATCGATAATTTGGTTTGGGAATCGCATCCCGTTCCGGCAACGCTCGCATCGCCTTCGATCGGCCTCTCGATCGGTCGCGTAGGTTCGGGCAAACCCGTCGGCGTGCTCGTGGCGGGCCAACACGGTGACGAAGGGCCGTGGGGCACGCGCGCGATCATGCGTTTCCTCGAGGCGACGCCGCTCTCCGATCTGCACGGTTCGCTGCGGGTCGTTCCCGTCGCGAATCCGCTCGCATACGAAGAAAATTCGCGCACCGCGCACATCGACGGCGACGACGTTAATATGGAATTCCCCGGCGATCCGCAGGGAAAGCATACGCCGCGTCTCGCCGCGGTGTTGCGCGAATATGCCGTCGATGGCGCCGATGTCGTTCTCGACGTGCATGGCGGCGGCAGCTGGTGCGTTAATTGTTTCGTGTATCGTTTCGCGAACGCTCACGATGTGGCGGCCGCGATCGGCGCACCCTTCGTGCGCGACGGTCCCGAGCGTGGTACGACGAGTCTTACGGGATATGCGCTTTCGGTTGGGGCGAAAGCGGCTTGGATCGAAGTCGGCGGGGCCGGAAATAATGAGGAACGCTGGGCAGAACTCGTGGCGAGCGGTTTACGGCGGGCGCTCGCGCTCGCGGGCGTCGTCGCCGCGGAAGCGGAGGCCGCGCCGGCAAAAGAATCGCGCGTTTTGAGCGGTCCCGCGACGTCGATACGCACGAGTGCGCCGGGACTGTATCATCCGACACTGCGTGAGGACGATCTCGGCCGCATCGTCGATAAAGGCACCGAGATCGGGCGCCTGATCGATCCCCTTACGCTACGTATTCTCGAGACGTATACGGCACCGTACGATGAAACGGCCGTTATTCTCTTACGCCCTACGATCGCCGTGATGGAAGGCGGCGAGATGGTCTGCGTTCTCTCGACACCCTAACGATTAGTCGTACAAGCGTCGCCGTGCTTCCGCTCCGCGTGATTCGCCTGTAATGTTGCGGGGTTCGTAAAGTTTTGTCGGCTTTGTGCGAATTCATGCGGCCGATGGCAGTTGCGATGTAATTTTATGTGCGCGCGTGCGCGATGCACCGCAGATACGCGTTCCGACGACGGTCATTCACGGTGGCGCGGACCCCGTTAACGATCCGGCAACCTCGGAGGCTAAGGAGCATTTTTTGCGCGGCGACCGGCGTCGCGAAGGCGATCGGCGATTTCTTGCGTTCGAAGTGACCGGCTCGTAGCCGTATCGATTTAGATGTCGACGTTCATCATGTCGTCGAAATTGGTAAGGATGTTCGGACGATAGCCAGTCACGCGATTGCTTACGACGTAGCTTCCCTTCCACACGAAAAGTTGGATCGAGGGCACTTGTGCGATGAAGAGACGGTTCAGCCCCGAGAAGGCACGCGCGACAGTCGGCGTATCGTACGAGTCGCGCATAATCTTTAAGAGTGCGTTTACTTTCGAATCGCACCAATGATTGTAATTCTCGCCGTGCGGCGGAACCTGCGCGCAGTCGAAGTTGCTCGCGAGATCCGGTAACGAAACGAGCGTCGACGCGTAGAGCGCGATATCGAATTTTCCGTTTGCGAGAACGCCGCCTGCGGACTGGGGCGCGATGAGAAGCGTATGCGAATAGGTGCGCGTGACGAGCGTGATGCCGACCGCTTGCAGTTCGGCGCGCATCACTTCGACGAGCGAATCGAGATCGGAGGCGCCCGCCTGATAGACGAGCGTGAGCGCGAGCGGCCGCCCGGCTTTCGTGCGCGTTCCGCCGGGGCCGGGTAGCCAGCCCGCGGCAGAGAGGGCCGCGCGGGCTCGCTCGGGCGATACGGCGATGGTCGCATCGTCGCGAGCGACGGGAGCACCCGGCCAAACGATGCTATCCGTTACGAGGCCCGCACCGTGTTCGACGGTGCGTACGAGCCGCCGTCGATCGATGGCCGAGCGTACCGCCTCGCGCACCGCCCGGTCGAGGAGATTCGTATGCGTCATCATGAAATCGATGTGCGTCGTGCGTAACGTCGGTTTGGAGTCGCCGCTTACGCCGTGCAGCGTTGCGGCGCGACGCACGTAGGTCGGCGGGACCGTCGGCCACAGATCGATCTCGCCGTTGCTCATCTGCGCAAACACGGTCTCGCGCGAAGCGATCAACTTGTACGTGACGTGCCGGAGTTTCGGAAGGCCGCGCCAGTAAAACGGATTCGGCTCCATTTCGATACTATCGCCGCGCTTCCACGCCACGATGCGGAACGGTCCGATACCCACGGGCTTACTGTTATACGCTGCCGTATTGATGTTCGGCAGCGCCGCGAGCAAGTGCGCCGGCAACACGCACGGACCCCCGCCGACCGGCGTAAACGACATCGGCACGAGCGCACCGTACGGGTGCCGCAAGACGTAAACGACGGTGTACGGGTTCGGCGTCTCGACGCGGCGGATGAGATTCCAGCCTTCGGTGCCGCCCGCTTCGTTATTCGCCGGATTTAAGATCGCTCGAACGGTGAAACGCACGTCGCGCGCATCGAACGGTGCGCCGTCGGACCAGCGTACGCCGTGTCGCAAATGCCAGGTGATGCGTAATCCGTCGCGACTGATTCCGCCGTTGTGCGGTGAAGGAATCTCCGTGATGAGTTC
>CAXTIY010000331.1:0-4058 GCA_964244215.1 uncultured bacterium | reverse complement strand
AGAATGGACGATCCAGAATAACTCGAACCAGGTCCATACTTTTCATATCCACCAGGTCCACTTCTTGGTCGAAGCGATCGCGGGCGTGACGCAAGCGCAGCAATACATGCTCGATAACGTCAACGTTCCGGCGGCCACGGCAAGCGGGCCCGGTTTGGTTAAGGTGCTGATCGACTTCCGTGACCCGACGATCGTCGGTACGTTTTTACTGCATTGCCACATTCTGTCGCACGAAGACGGCGGCATGATGGCTGCGATCCGCGTCGGCACCGCGGCGCCGCTCGGCCTTAGCTCGACGAACGTTACGTTCGCAGGCCCGACGGCTGCCGCGCAAACGGTAAGAATTTCCGGCGGCAAAGCACCCTATGGCGTTAGTGCGTGTAACGGCGTGGCTAGTGCTTCGGTCAGCGGCACGACGCTCACGTTAAAACCGGTCGCTGCCGGCAGCTGCGTTCTAACGCTATCGGATGCATCGAATCCCAAGATCACGGCGTCGATCACGATTAACGTCGCCGCATCGGCCGCCGTCGTTACGCTAACTCCCAATGCCGTGAGTTTCGCTTCGCCGACATCCGCCGCGCAGAACGTAACGCTCGCGCGAGATACGAAACCGGATACGCTCACCGGGTGCACCGGTATCGCGCTCGGAGCGGTTACGGGTGAGACGCTTAGCATCACTCCCAAAGCCGTCGGCGTCTGCACGTTTACGCTTACGGATGCGAAGAGAAACGTGGCGACCTTAGCCGTTTCGGTGAACGCACCGGTCGTCGGCAACGCGCTCGACAATCTGACGTTCCATCAAAACGCGGCGCGCCAAGGCTGGTATCAGCACGAGACGGCGCTGACCACGGCCACGGTAAAATCGTCGTTCGCGCGGCTTGCGACGCTTGTGGCGCCTGCGGGAATGCCCGGCTTCGGAAAAGTGTACGCGCAACCGCTTTATGCGACGAACGAAGCGACTTCCGACGGCAAACGGCACAATCTCGTCGTCATCGCCTCGAGCACGGCGCAGCTCTACGCCTTCGACGATGTGACGCGCGGCGTCGTATGGCATCGCGATTTCACGAACGGCGGCGCCGGGAACGTTCGCGCGCAGCTATGGAGCGACACGGGCTGCTCCGACGTTAATCCGGCAATGGGCATCGTCGGCACGCCCGTCATCGACCGCTCGAAAGATCGGCTCTACGTGGTCGTCGCGACGATGGAGAACGGCACGCCTCACCTTCGGTTGCATGCCGTGAGCCTCGCAAACGGCAGCGACGCCGTCACGCCGATGGCGATCACCGGCAGCCTGACGCTCGCGACGGGCGGCACGGCCGTCATCAGCCCGCTCGGAAATATGAATCGTAGCGGCCTGCTCGAGGCCAACGGGAATATCTACGTCGCGCTCGCCTCGCATTGCGATGCCAATCTCGGGTCGACGAGCGTGCACGGCTGGATGATCGCCTACAACGCGACGACGCTTGCCGAGACCGGCAACGTCCTCGACCTCACGAATGCGAGTTACGGTGGGACTACCTTTCTCGGTTCATCGTGGATGGGTGGTTACGGCCCGGCCGCCGATGCCGACGGTAACGTGTATTTCGCGACCGGCAACGGGCCGTTCAACGGCAAGACGAATTTCTCGATGTCCGTCATGAAGTTGCCCGGTAATCTCAATCTCGGCGCAGCGTCGTTCTTTACACCGGCTTCGGCCGCCGCCGATAGCGCCGCGGACGAAGATCTCGGTTCGGGCGGCGTGATGCTCTTGCCCGACCAACCGGGAGCGAAGCCGCACGTTGCGGTCGTCGGCGGCAAGTGCAGCGTAAATGGGGTGGGCTGCAACAAATATCTGCTCAATCGCGATGCGCTCGGCGGGCAGCGCAGCGGCGATGCGGGTGCGTTATGGCGCGGAAATACGGGCGGCGGTATGTGGGGCGGGCCGGCGTACTTTGCCGACGCTTCGGGGGCCGGATACGTTATTTACGGCGGCAACCCGTCGCTCAACACGTATCGAATCGGCGCGGCGCCGACCGCGCTGACGCAGAAGAGCAGCTCGCCCACCGGGCATTTGGAAGGCCGCGATTCCGGCTCCCAGCCGATCGTCTCGTCCAACGGCACGAAGGCGGGGACGGCCGTCGCATGGGCTCTGCAAACGCCGGGTAACCCGGGCGGTACGATTACGCTGATGGCCTTCGACGCGCTCAATATGGGCACGCCGCTGTTTGCGGGCACGGCCGGCACCTGGACGAAAACCGCCGGCGCACAGTGGATCGGCGGGGCGCTCGTGTCGCCCCTCGTGGCCAACGGCAAAGTGTACGTTCCGACCGACGGATCGGTAAGTGTGTTCGGCCTGAGGTAGCGAGGTGCAGCGCTCGGCGGTCGGGCGGCGTCTATGGTCCGTGACGAAACCCGCCGCTTCGAGCGCTACCATGGCGCGCACCGCGTGAGCCCGCTCTACCGAGCGCTCGTACTCGGACATCTGCGAGCGAACGGGCTGCGTTCGTTCGTCACGCTCTTCGCGGTCGGGCTCGGCGTCGCGATTTCGCTCGCTATCGATCTCGCGAACGCGACGGCCGTCGCGTCGTTTGCTTCCAGCGTGAACGTCGTCTCGAACCACGTCAACCTACAGGTGCTCGGCGTCGGGCGTGGCTTCGACGAACGCGCTCTGCTGCGGGTGCAGGCGGTGGATGGCGTCGAGTATGCGAGCCCGACGATCGAGGAATCGGTCGTCGTCGGTGCGCGGCCGGGCGACCCGTTCTCCGGCGAAATTTTGCGCGTGCTCGGCGTCGATATGCTGCGGCCCTTACCGCGCGGTGTCGGTGTCGGCGTAGCGACGCCCGGGGAATTCCAAGCCTCGGGCGCGGGCGGCCTCGATCCGTACACCCTGGTCGGAAGCCGCGGCGCGGTCATCTCGCAGCGCGTCGCGCAGCGCTATCATCTGCGCGAGGGCGGCACGTTGCAGGCGCTCGCAGGCGATTCTACGGTGCGTTTCCGCGTAGCTGCGATACTGCCCGCCGCCGTCGCCGGTCTCGATACGAGCGTTATGTTCGTCGACATCGTGACGGCGCAAGAGGTGTTCGGCAAAATCGGCTTGCTCGACCGGATCGACCTCGTTGCCGATCCCGCGCGCCTCGGGGCCGTGCAACGCGCCGTTGCGGCGGTCGTGCCGCACGGCGCTCGTGCGATCGAACCCGCGGTTCGCACGAACGAAATCAAACGCATGTTACGTAGCTTCCAACTCAATCTCGCGGCGCTTTCGTATATCGCGATGCTCGTCGGCATGTATCTCATTTACAACACGGTCGCAATCTCGGTCGTTCAGCGGCGTCCCGAGGTCGGCACATTGCGCGCACTCGGCGCCACGCGAGGCCAGATCTTTCGAACGTTCATGGCGGAAGGCGCGCTCTTCGGCGTGTTCGGTTCCTTGCTCGGACTCGCGCTCGGGGCGGCGCTGGCGCAGCTTTCCGTCGGGGCCGTGTCGCGAACCGTCGACACGATGTACGTCGCGTCGCACGCGGACCGCGTATTCTACGATCCGCTCGTGTTGCTCAAGGCGTTTTGTGTCGGCACGGTGCTCGCGACGCTCTCCGCGCTCTTTCCGGCGCTGGAAGCGGCGTCGACCGCGCCCGCCATCACGATGCGCGCGCAAGGCTTCGAGCGCCGCCGGCCGCGGCCGGGCGTCGGGCTCGCGCTCGTAGGCGCGGGCTTATTCGCGCTCGCCTACGCGCTGACGTTCGTGCCGCCCATCGACGGCATACCGGTTGCGGGTTATGCCGCGGGATTGCTCATCATCTTCGGCGGATCGCTCTGCGTTCCGATCGCGATCGCGGGCGTCGCAGGCGCCGCGCACCGTTTCGCAGGCCGGCTGTCGGCTGCGAATCTGCTCGGTGCGACGAACCTCGGCGCGTCGCTGCGGCGCAACAGCGTCGCCGTCGCGTCGCTCATGGTCGCAATCGCCATGATGGTGAGCGTCGCTATTCTCATCGGAAGTTTCCGCACGACGGTCGTCGCGTGGGCCGATGAGACGTTGCGGGCCGATCTCTTCGTGCGTCCGCTCGGGCTTGCGGACGCATCGT
>CAXTIY010000330.1:0-4060 GCA_964244215.1 uncultured bacterium | reverse complement strand
GCTCACTCTAGCCGGCAGCCGCCGGATCGAGCCTAGGAAAGAGCGGTGCGTCGGAAGGGTTCGTCTGTAAGCCCGCCGCGAAGCCGCCCCAAACGAGTTCCGTTTTCCAATCACCCTGCGGTTCGCCGGCGAAGCCGAGCTGGTTCCATATCTTGCGCGCCGTTCCGGGCAAGAACGGGGCGACGAGATGTGCGAGCACGCGTAGTCCTTCGCAAAGATCGTACAAGACGGCATCGAGCGCGGCCGTTTCTTCGCGTTTGGCAAGTTCCCACGGCTTGCGATCGTCTATTTCGCGATTGAGCGCGGTGACGAGTTCCCATATCGCTTCGAGCGCCTCGCGAAACGCGATCGCCTCCAAGTGTCCCGCGACGCGGGCGCCGAGATTCGCGAAGCGCGCACCGAACTCGCTCGCCGGAGCGACGGGCACCACGCCGTTACGGTAACGTGCGAGCATCGCGAGGGAACGCTTCACGAGATTCCCGAGATCGTTTCCTAAATCTCCGTTGCGGCGCAACCGCACTTTCTCTTCGCTGAACGAGAAGTCGCTGCCGAACGGCGCTTCGCGCAAAAGAAAATAACGAACGGTATCCGCTCCGAAACGCTCGACGACTTCGAACGGGTCGACGACGTTGCCGCGACTTTTCGACATTTTCTCGCCATCGAAGGTCATCCAGCCGTGCGCGAACACGAGATCCGGTGCGGGTAATCCCAGAGCGAACAGCACGGCGGGCCAGATCAACGTGTGGAAGCGCGCGATTTCCTTGCCGATCAGCTGAACGTTCGCCGGCCAAAACGTTCGAAAACGCTCGCTGTTCGAAGCGTAGCCGAGGGCGGTGATGTAATTGAGCAGCGCATCGAGCCAGACGTACATCACGCCGCCGCCCGGGAGCGGTACGCCCCATTCGAGGTTTACGCGAGAGATGCAGAGATCTTCGAGGCCGCCTTCGAGCGTCGCGAGCATCTCGTTGTACGCACGTTGCGGACGCACCCAGTTCGGATTTTCGCGATAGTACGTCTCTAAACGATCTTGATAATTCGAGAGTGCGAAGAACCAGTTGTCTTCGGAAAGCCATTGCACTTCGCGTTTGCATTCGGCATTGGGGCAGCGCCCATCTACAAGTTTCGCTTCGAGCCAAAACGTCTCGTCGTTCGTGCAGTACCAGCCTTCGTATTTCCCGAGATAGACGTCGCCCGTTTCCTTGAGCCGCTCGAAGACGGTGACGACTTGCTCCGTGTGGCGGCTCTCGGTCGTACGGATGAAGTCGTCGTACCGGACGTCGTAGGTGGCGAGCAATTGCTGCCAATTGGGCACGAGACGATCGGTCCACGCCTGCGGCGAAAGACCGCCGTGCGCGGCGGCCGCCGCGACTTTCTGACCGTGTTCGTCCGTGCCGGTCAGCAGCAACGTCGGACCGAGCGTGCGGTGATAGCGAGCGAGAACGTCGGCCGCTATTTCGGTGTAGGCGTGTCCGATATGGGGATTGCCGCTGATATAGAAAATCGGCGTGGTGACGAAGAAACCGCGATCGGACATACGACGGCGGAGTTTCGGACGGTGCGCCGCCGGTTCCCCGTCAGGTCGCGATCCGGCGCACCCTGCGTTCTACGAGACTTCGAGCGAGGGACACCGCTAGCCACAGATATGCCGCGCCCGCAAAGACGGTGATGAGCGTGCCGTTCCCGAGAGCAGCATCCGTCGTCAGCATCGCGACGGGTAGGGCGATTGCGACGTTGCGTAGCGCCTCCTTCGATGCTACCGCGTAGGGCAGCGTCCAACACAGATACCACGGATGCAAGAGCGCGCTCAAAGCCGGGAGCGCCCACGCGAAGCCCTCGATGAAGATGCCGCGAGCGAGCGCTAAGCCGAGTGCGAGAAGGGCGATGACGATAAGGAGTAACGGGGCGCCGAGCAACGCGGATAAGGCGTGGCCGAACGTGCTGTCGTTCGTATGCCGATAGAGCGCGAGATAATAAGGCCGGCCGCCGATGAGCCACGATGCGGACAAGCCGAGAATGAGTGAGATGCCGAACGCTCGGATGCGACGCACGGGCGAAGCGAGCGGAGCGAAAGCGAGCGCGGCAAATAGCAAAAACGGAAGCTTCACGAGACCGGCCGCGACCGCGAAGAGTATGGCTGCGCGCGTGCTGCCGCGGCCGGTCGCGTAGCGCGCGGCGAGCAGCAACAACACGGCGAACAAATCGTTGTGTACGTTCGCCACGAATTCGAATACGAGTGCCGGGTTGAGCGCTACGAGTGCCGTAACGCGTAGCGGCACCTTAAGTGCGGTGAGAATGCCGGCGGTTCCGAGTAGTGAGAACGCTCCGAGTATGCGCAAGGCGACGATCTTTGTGAATAGCGAATGCCCGAGAGCGGCCGTGGCATCGGCCGTGGCGAGCCAAAGCGGTCCGTACGGGGCCGGTACGAGCGGCGTGTGCCACCAAATATTTATCACGCCGTACGCTCCGGCGAATGCCGTCGCCGGCGGCGAATACGCTCGCGTGCCGAGTAGCGTAAAGCCGACGTAGGAATACATATCGGCACTCGTCGCGGCTCGCGCTCCCGCGGCTTCCGTGCATGCGAGCGCGACCCCGATGGCGACGATTGCGAACTTCGCGCGCGTCACGCGTTCGAGGCCGACGTAGAGTGCCAAGAGGGCGAGGGATTCGAGCAACGCGAGTAACGCGAACCCGCTGCGATAGTTGTCGCCGAGCGTTTCCGGCGCGAAGCCGCTGATGAAGCGCACCGGCATGCGCGCCATGAAGTCGCGCATCGGATGCTGATGGTACGTCGCATCCAGAAGCAGCATGAGGTACGCGTGCTGCGCGAGGACCAGCGTTATTACGGCGAGCGGCACGGTTGCCGGATGCGACGACATTCGCGCGAGCCGCGCGGGCAGACGGAAGCGAAGCCGGTGTCCCGGTAAAACGGCGGTGAGAATAACGGCGAATAACGCGATCGGGTAATACACGACGGACCTCTTTACGTTCTTCGGCTGCGAACCGACCGAAGCGAGCGCTTGGGGTTAGCGCGGTCGGTCGTTTTTCCGAGCGGCGATCAGGCGGTACACGGCAGCCCGTTCCCGGCCGAAGCGTCGTGCCAAGCTCTTAGCCGCATCGGCCGGCGCCCTGCCCGCGGCGAGTTCCGCGTCGATCGCGGCGGCGAGGTCTTCCGGGCCGTCGCTTGTGGCCGCGGGCCGTTCCGTAAGCGAATTCGGTCCGATCACGAAGACGATTTCGCCGCGCACCGGTGTTGCGAGCGCGGCGAGAACGACGGCCGCCGTTCCGAAAACGTGCTGCTCGAAGTGCTTCGAAAGCTCGCGAGCGAGGAAAATCTCCGAAAACGGATCGAGCAGCGCGATCGCATCGAGCGTCGCTCGAATGCGGGTCGGTGCCTCGTACCAAACCGAGGGGACTCGGCGCTGCAGCGCCTCACCGAGGGCCCGCCGCCGCTCGCCCGCGCGCCGCGGCACGAAGCCTTCGAACGAGAACCCCGTTAGCGGAAAGCCCGAGAGCACGGCCGCACACACGAAGGCGCTGGGACCCGGTAGCACTTCGACGGCGATTCCGGCCGCGCGCGCCGCGACGATGAGCTCGCGGCCGGGATCGGAGATGCCGGGCATCCCGGCGTCGGTTACCACGGCGACCAGCGCCTCGCGCGCCCGCTCGAGAATCGACCCCGTAACGGCCTCGGCATTCTGTTCGCGATAACTCAGTGCCGGTTTCGAAGGCAGATCCAGGGCGCTCAGCAGGCGCCGCAGCGTGCGCGTATCTTCGGCTACGACGAGTTCGCAATCGCGTAACGTATCGAGCGCGCGTAAGGTAATGTCGCGCAGATTGCCGATCGGCGTCGGAACGAACACGAGGCCCACCTTTGCGCCGTGCCATAAAGTGCGGAGGGCGTCCTGCTCGAACGGCGCGAACGACGCAGCAATGGCAACCGGTCAAACGAGCGACACGTTCGTTCGCGAAATCGAATTACGCGGACACATCGTCGACTCGGGTCTTTTCGGGCGCGTGCTCGAGCTCATCATGGATAACGAACACGCGCAGTACACGATCG
>CAXTIY010000329.1:0-4078 GCA_964244215.1 uncultured bacterium | reverse complement strand
CGCTGCACCGCCGCTAGGTCCGGTTTGTCCCGCCCGAGACTACGGCGTCGCCGGCATGGCTATTCAAAATCGGGTACCGGCGTCTACGGCCTTTCCTCGACTGGAACAGGCGGATACTTTGGATCCGGCAACGCCGGTTCTGCGATCTCCGCGGTAACGACCGGCTCCCAGCACGCCGATGTTGGCGGTACTCTGTGTCGTGCCGGTTGACGTGCCCGACAGCCCGACGCCGCCGGCGGAGGCATTCACGCCGTTTCCTTTGCTAGATCCGAGCACGGAGATGGCGGTATCTCCCGACGTCGTTTGCGCGAATATCGCTTCGCCGCTGCCCGACGTCGCTTTCAAACCGTATTGCGAGGTACTCGTACCGCGAAGGCCGGTGCCGCTCTTGCTCGTGCCGATGACGCCGATACCGGAGCTGCTGTTATTTCCGCTGATGCACCAGTTCGAACCGGTGATCGAGCAGCTGACGCTCGTTACGGCCGCGACGGCACCTTGAGCGACGGTGGGAAAAGCGGCGAATGTTATCGCCGCAGCACCGAGGCCGCTAATGCCAGCGCTGCTGCGCCGAGACGGCGCGATCGAAGAATGAACTGCATAAATACTTTCTTGGGCAAAAACGCCCAGGAGATGGATTGCTTGAGTCGTCGATGCGGACGATCGATGAAGCGCTATTGTGCGACGCTCGACAAAGGAGTGCCCAAGCGTGGCAGTTTTGTTGCCGGCGTCAACGGTGCGCGGGCTAATGCGCTCGCGTTTACCACGGCCGCGCGTTGATTTGCCTGACCGAGTGAAGCGGCGATGATACGATAGTCGAATGTCAGCGTCGATCGGCCGCCTTGCGTTTCGCGAACGACGAAACTCGACGGTGTCCGCGCTGAAATATACAGACCACGCGTATCTCCGTCCGGAGTGAGGAAGACGCGGTAGCGAGTCGTCTTGTCGATCAACGCAGCGTACGTGGCGTCGAGCCGCACGACCGCCGCGCCCGCGACGAGCTGCGCGGTACCGGTATCTTCAACCGTCGGAGTGGAACTCACCGGCGCATAGCTCTTCACGAGCGCGCCGCCGCTTACTCGCGTTAAGGAATGGATCGAACCGGTAAAATCGACGTCTCCAGTGCCCGTGACTTGAAAGACGGCGTTCGATTTCTGATCGTAAGCAACGAAAGGAAACCCGCCGCTTGCGGGCGCGATGCCGATGACGCCGATATAGGTGCCTTGGAATTCGGAACCATCGCCATTAGCGTTCACACCATAGACGCTCGGCTGTCCGTTCGAAACCGCTCGTAACCCATAACCCTTGTCCGACTGCGCGTAAATTGCGGTTCCCGATCCGCCCGTTGAGCCGACCACGCCGAAGCCCGTTTGGGATATCGCTTCGACCGCGTTCCCCGAGGAGGCGAGTCCGTAGAGTGCCAGCCCCGAAGAAGTGTGGCCGAGGACGCCCGTGCCGGGCCCGGTGTTCAACCCCTCAACGCCGATACCCGAGCCACCCGACGATGATCCCCATACTCCGTGCCCACTGACCGAGATCCCATGGACGGCGTCGCCGGTCGTGCCGATTGCACTTAGGCCGGCGACGCCGTTTGCGATAATGGCCGTTCCGGTCTTGCTCGTCGCTGAGACGCCGGGACCGGCTTTCGTGTTTGCGCCCGCGACGCAGGCGGTCGTCGTCGCGCACGTGACGGTGCTTTGGATAACGCTCAAAACGCCGGCGGAAGCCGCAGGATTAAATGCGGCAGCGGTGCCGGCGACGGCAACAATAAATGCGCCGCCCGCGATCGTGCGCCGCTTGGATCGAAGAATGAACTGCATAACAAAACTTCCTTGGGCAAACACCCAGAAAATGGTTTAGCGCCGCCGATGTAACGGTTACTGAACCGGGCCTTGCGTAAGCGCCTCACCAATCGATGGTTACAGCTCATTGATATCAGCTGGGCGTACCGAATCCGTACGAAGAGTTCGTCGCTATGCCGCGGTCGTTCTACGGCCGCACGAACCACGCGCAGCGCGCCGAAGCGTCCGGGACAGAAAACGGCCCGAGGCTATTTTAAGTATGAGCCGGGCGATCGCACGCCGCACCCGTATCCGGAGCTCGAATCGTTCCTTGTAGCCGAACGCCTGCGACTCGCCGTAAACGGAGAGATCGTTAGCGACGCAGAGATCGTCGAGCGCTGCGCTGCTAGCCGGACTTCTCGAATCTGTTGCGGGCTCTACGGTAAATCGGTTGTGCGGTTCGGGGCTCGACGCGATCGCCATCGCCGCGCATGCGATTAAAGCGGGCGACGCGGAGTTGTGCCTCGCGGGCGGCGTCGAGAGCATGAGCCGCGCGCCCTTCGTAATGCTCAAGGCGAACGCGGCGTTCGCACGCGAGAATGCCGTCTACGATACGACGATCGGCTGGCGCTTCATCAATCGCGCGTTTCGCGACCGGTACGGCATCGAAAGCATGCCCGAAACCGCCGAAAACGTGGCAACGGAGTTCGCCAACTCACGTGAAGACCAGGACGCTTTCGCACTACGTTCTCAAGCGCCGTGCCCGCTCGGTTCGCGCGAACGATGTCGTGCATCGTAGTCTACAGATTCGGTCGCATCGGCGCCACGTACGATGCCCGCGCGATCGAGCGCGAGCGTCGCTGCTGCAGCAACCACGAGGTTTATGGCGAGCGCATCGATGCCGATGTACGCCTCGATCGTAATGCCTCCGATCTGCAACGGGTACGTCGGTTTCACACCGCGCGAGAACGACATCATCGTTCCGGTAAGCATTCCGGCAAGCCATCCCCACAGCAGTGCCCGATCGTGGAAGACGCGACGATGCAGGCCAAGCGCGATCGCCGGAAACGTCTGAAGTATCCATATGCCGCCGAGCAGCTGGAGATCGAGCGCGTACATCGTCGGCACATAAACGACGAATAGCAGGGCGCCGACTTTCACGACGAGTGAGGCGAGTTTCGCGGCCGACGATTCCTCGGCATCGCCGGCGCTCGGCCGAAGATAGGCTTTATAGATGTTGCGGGTCCACAAATTGGCCGCCGCTATCGACATGATGGCCGCGGGAACAAGCGCACCGATGGCAATTGCCGCGAATGCGACGCCGACGAACCACGGCGGAAAGATCGCGCGAAATAGCGCCGGCACGATGCCGTTCGGCGTGGTGGCATGAACGCCGGCTGCAATCGCCATGTAGCCGAGCAACGCCACGAGACCGAGCAGCAATGAATACGCCGGGAGCAAGATCGCGTTTCGACGCAACACCGAATCGCGTGCCGCTCCGAGCACGCCCGTCACTGCGTGCGGATAGATGAACAACGCAAATGCCGAGCCGAGCGCGAGTGTCGCGAACGCCCACGAACCGGCCGGTGCGAGTAATGTGGAACCGTGAAAAGATGGATCGGCCGCGCGTCGCGCCGCGAAATGCGTATCCGCTGCGCTAAAGATCGCGCCGAAACCGCCCAGGTGAAGCGGGATCGCGATGACCGCAGCGATGACGACTATGTAAATGAGAACGTCTTTCACGACGGCGATTGCGGCCGGGGCTCGCAAGCCGCTCGAGTACGTGTACGCTGCGAGCGCGACGAACGCGACCAAAAGCGGGACGTCCGCGAGCCAGCCGGTGCCCGTGAAGCCGAGCGCCGAGATCACGACTTGCATTCCGACCAGTTGCAACGCGACGTACGGCAGCGTCGCAACGATGCCCGTTACGGCGATTGCGAGCGCGAGATTCGCATTGCCGTAGCGTCCTCGAACGAAATCCGCCGCGGTGACGTAACCGTGCCGCCGGCAAACGTTCCACAAACGCGGCATGAGCACGTACAAGGCCGTATTCGCAAGGATCGCATACGGAAGCGCGAAAAACGCTCCCGCGCCGCCTGCGTAGATTGCTGCCGGAACCGCGATGACCGTGTACGCGGTGTAGAGATCGCCGCCGAGCAGAAACCAACTTACCCAGGTGCCGAACCGCCGACCGCCGAGGCCCCACTCTACGATGAGCGAAAGGTCGCCCGGCGGCCAGCGTGCCGCGAAAAAACCGATCGCCGAGACGAGCGCGATCAATGCGACGAACACGCCGAGTG